>NZ_CALGVK010000024.1:0-7436 GCF_937930195.1 uncultured Empedobacter sp. | reverse complement strand
GCTTTACGAAAAATACGATGCGCTTTTTTTTGCAGTTTGTAAACGTTATTTTACAGATATACAACAAGCGGAAGATGCTTTGGTAAAAGGCTTTTTGAAGATATTTCAAAATCTTAAAAGTTATTCGTTTGAAGGTAGTTTTGAAGGTTGGATGAGACGAATTATGATCAACGAATGTCTGATGGAATTGCGAAAAAATAAAATTTTTCATCTCAATGTAGACGATTACTCCTCTTCTATTTCATCCAATCAGGAGGCTTCGCAACAAATAGAGGAAGATGATGTGATGAAACTCCTCGATTATTTGCCCGATGGCTGTCGTCTCGTGTTTACCCTCTACGTTATTGAGGGATATAAGCACAAAGAAATTGCTGAAAATTTAGGTATTACAGAAGGTACATCGAAATCGCAACTCAATTTAGCGAAAACGAAATTAAAGGAAATGTTAAGTAAGAATGAACATATAAAATCAAATTTATCGTGAACACAAATGATCCAATAGAAGATTTATTCCGATCAAAAAGTAACGAAACTGTCGGTGAAAAACCGAGAGATTTGGTTTGGAAACGTATTGAGTTTGGTTTACAGAACGAAGAAAAGAAAAAGAAACCTATTCGCGTATTTATTTCAAGCGTTTGGTTTTCAGCTGCTGTTTTTGCATTAATTGCGATTCCTTATTTTGTACTTTTTATCGAAAATATTAATTCAGAAAACAGAAAAAATTCGCTTCAAGTTGTACAAACAAATGTGCCAGTTATAGAAAAATCCTCAATTGAAGAAGAAATAACAATTGTTGATTCGAAAGATAAAATAGTAGAAGAATCGATTGAAATTGTTAAAAATAAGAAAGTAACGAAACAACCGACATACAAAATCATCGAAGAGAAAACCGTAGGAACAATTGCAAATGAAAATTATTTACAAGATTATTCACTTGTTTCTGCGCCAACAATTGAAGCTCCTTTATCTGCACCACAAGCAATGGAAACTCGTTCTCAAGTTTTGGATTCGATTGAAAATCAGGGGCAATTTGCAAAAGCGAATTTGAATAAGATTTCAAAGGATTCTATTATTTCTGATCGATTCGGTGGTAAAGTTTCTGGAGTTGTTGCTGCTAACGGTGTAAAAAGACAGATTACAAAACAAAAAGATACTTCGGAAGTGATGAAAATGACTGTAGTAGCAGAAGATAGAATAAGTAACACTTCTTTGGAAACAGCCTCACTTTTAGAAGTTTTTCCAAAGAAATCAATGGTTAATAAATCAATAATTATTTATAAACCATTAAAGTTTACGGTAAAGTCGGATATTCTTCGGACAAATTTTAAATTGTTGAATGTTTCAACATCATCAAAATTAGTGTTTGAAAGTTCTACAAATAGTGTGATGATAACTTTCCAAAAAGTGAAAGATAAAATTACGTTGACAACAAATCAACCCAAAATGGATGCAGTTTTATTAGGAATATTAGAAAAGAATAAAAAAGAAATTTTTGAATATTATTCAAAACCAAAATAAGAAATAAAGGTTCGCAATGCGAACCTTTATTTCTTATTTCCATATAAACGTATTGCGTTTTCTTTGTCTTGATTCATGGCAGCAATTAATTCGTCAAGCGAATTAAATTTCTTTTCATCTCTTAATCTTTCTAAAAATTCGAGGCAAATAGTTTCTTCATAAATCGTTTGATCAAAATCCAAAATATTCACTTCTACTCGATGTTCTCTCGTATTTGTTACTGTTTCTCTAAATCCGATGCTCAATAAACCTAAATATTTTTGATTATCCACAAAAACATCAACTGCATAAACGCCATCTTTTGGAATTAATTTATTGGGATCAACTTGTAAATTAGCTGTAGGAAAACCAAGTGTACGCCCAATTTTATCTCCATGAACAACTTTTCCAGATAGCGGATAATTGTAATTTAACGCTTTGTTCGCATACGAGATGTTTCCTTCGATAAGTGCATTTCTAATTTTTGTAGAACTTACCGCCACATCATTTTCTTCAACAGCCTTTAGTTGAATCAAATTGAAACCATATTCTTTCGAAAGAACTTGTAATTGCTCAAAATTTCCTTCTCTATTTTTCCCGAAATGATGATCGTAACCAATCACTAATGTATCAATATGCAATTGATCAACAAGAAAATTTTTGACAAATTCTACCGAAGTAACTTGTGAGAATTCTTTTGTAAACGCTTGAATAATCAAATGTTCTAACCCAAATTGACGCAAAACATTTTCTTTTTCTTCTAAAGTGTTCAAAAATTTAAGATCACAATTTGGCTGTAAAACCATTCGAGGATGTGGATTAAACGTAATCAAAACACTTTCTCCATCAATTTCTTTTGCAATTGTATTGAGTTGTTTTAGAATAGATTGATGACCAATGTGTGCACCATCAAACATGCCCAAAGTAAGGACAGGACGTTTGATAGATTTGATTTCTTCTAAGGATTGATAAACGTTCACTAAAAATGATTTTGCACAAAATTAAGGCTTTCAAATCGAACTTCAAATCTATTTTTAATTTCCTTTGATTGTAATGTTTTGATTATTAATCAAAATATTATGACAAAAATCTTAAAAAGTATACAAATAATACAATGTTTTTAACTTACCTTTGCACCCAAATAAAATAAACTAAATCATTTCATATAATGGCAAATCAAAAGAAAGGTAAGATTGCACAGGTTATTGGACCTGTAATTGACGTTATTTTTGATAACGCAGAAGGCCTTCCAAATATTTATGATGCATTAGAGGTTCCTCGTCAAGGAAAAGAAACATTAATCCTTGAAGTTGAGCAACACATCGGTGAAGATACTGTACGTTGTATCGCAATGGATAGTTCTGATGGTTTACAAAGAGGTCAAGAGGTTATCGCATTAGGTAAACCAATTATGGTTCCAATTGGTGAGAACATCAAAGGACGTGTATTTAATGTAGTAGGAGATGCTATTGATGGTTTAGAAAATTTAGATAAAGATAACGGTTTACCTATTCACCGTCCTGCTCCAAAATTCGAAGAATTATCAACATCTGCAGAAGTTTTATTCACAGGTATTAAAGTAATTGACTTAGTTGAGCCTTACGTAAAAGGAGGTAAAATTGGATTACTTGGTGGTGCCGGAGTAGGTAAAACAGTATTAATTCAGGAGTTAATGAACAACATCGCTAAAGGACACGGAGGTTTATCTGTATTCGCTGGTGTTGGAGAACGTACTCGTGAAGGAAATGACTTAATGCGTGAGATGATCGAAGCTGGATTAATTAATTACGGTGAAGAATTCATGCAATCAATGGAAGGTGGATCTTGGGATTTATCTAAAGTTGACCACGAAAATATGAAAGAGTCTAAAGCTGCTTTCGTATTCGGACAAATGAACGAACCTCCAGGTGCACGTGCTCGTGTTGCTTTAACAGGTTTAACATTAGCTGAATATTTCCGTGATGGTGATGGACAAGGTCAAGGACGTGACGTATTATTCTTCGTAGATAATATCTTCCGTTTTACACAAGCAGGTTCTGAGGTTTCTGCCTTATTAGGTCGTATGCCATCTGCCGTAGGTTATCAACCAACATTAGCAACTGAGATGGGGGCTATGCAAGAGCGTATTACATCTACTAAAAACGGATCTATTACTTCTGTACAAGCTGTATATGTACCTGCCGATGACTTAACTGACCCTGCGCCAGCTACAACTTTCGCGCACTTAGATGCTACAACGGTATTAGATCGTAAAATTGCTTCATTAGGTATTTACCCAGCGGTAGACCCATTGAACTCTACTTCTCGTATCTTAACACCAACAATTCTTGGAAAAGAACATTACGAAACAGCTCAACGTGTAAAAGAAATCTTACAACGTTACAACGCTTTACAAGATATCATCGCGATCTTAGGTATGGAAGAGTTATCAGAAGAGGATAAATTAGTTGTACACCGTGCACGTCGTATCCAACGTTTCTTATCTCAACCATTCCACGTTGCAGAGCAGTTTACAGGTATTCCAGGTGTATTAGTTGATATCAAAGACACAATCAAAGGATTTAACATGATCTTAGATGGTGAAGTTGACCAATATCCTGAGGCTGCATTCAACTTACGTGGTACAATCGAAGAAGCGATTGAGGCTGGAGAAAAAATGTTAGCAGAAGTTAAATAATATTTTTATATAACAATATAGAAGAGTGCTTACGTTTCTTTTACTCTAAAAGTTACTAAGTACTCTTTTTTTTAAAACAATAGGATTATGCACTTACAAATTATTACGCCAGAATTCGTAGTTTTCGATGCAGTAGTAGATGCTGTTACTTTACCAGGAAAAGATGGTGAATTTCAGTTATTAAACAACCACGCTCCTATCGTTGCAACTTTAGGTGAAGGAACAATCAAAATTTACGTTCACACAAAAACTTTCGAAGATTTCGATAATATTTCAGGTAAAGTTTATAGCTCTCCATCAAATGAGTCTACATTATTATTAGACATTAAAGGAGGAACAATTGAAATGAACAACAATAAAGTAATCGTTTTAGCAAACTAATTACTTTTTTTGAACAAATATTACAAAAGGAGATCAATTTTGATCTCCTTTTTTGTTTCCTCATAATTATACTCGATAATTTCTTCAAATAATATTCTATAAAATTTAGATTAATAGTTTTTCCAGTATTGATTTACCTATAAAATATAAACTTATTCTAATTAATTAAATATTATAGAAATGTTTTCTAAAAAATAGTTTTAATATTTTATAATTTAGAAAATAATTCTAATTTCACTTCATCAAAAAAGGAGTTACGAAAGGTAACCCAAAATGAGCTAAAATTTTTCAGATGAAGTACAATTCTCAAAAACATTCTTTTGGACACGGTGTCCTACTTCAAAATATTTATAATTGTGTCAATAGTAAAATCAGAATGTGTTATTGTTAATTTAATACAACAAACCTACTCTACCCTACAATTTAATTAATTATCACATTCAAATCATTTTATTATGTCAACAGAAAAAAAATTACATTTCGATACATTACAAGTTCACGCAGGTCAAGAAGTCGATCCAACAACAGGTTCGCGCGCAGTTCCTATTTATCAAACATCATCTTATGTTTTCAATGATGCCGAACATGGAGCAAATTTGTTTGCGTTAAAAGAATTTGGAAATATTTATACACGAATTCAAAATCCAACAACAGACGTTTTTGAAAAACGTATCGCAGCATTAGAAGGTGGTGTTGCCGCTTTAGCAGTTGCATCTGGTCAAGCAGCACAATTTATTGCATTAAATAATATTTTAGAATCTGGTGATAACTTCGTTTCTGCTTCTAATCTTTATGGAGGAACATACAATCAATTCAAAGTTGGTTTTAAACGTTTAGGTGTCGAAGTACGTTTCGCAGAAAATGCAGATCCTGCGATTATCGAATCATTAATTGACGAAAATACAAAAGCAATCTATACCGAAACAATCGGAAACCCGAGTTTCAACGTACCCGATTTCGAAGCAATTTCAGCTATTGCAAAAAAATATAACCTTCCTTTAATTGTTGATAACACATTTGGAGCTGGTGGCTATATTTTCAAACCATTAAAACACGGCGCAAATATTGTAGTCGAGTCTGCTACAAAATGGATCGGTGGGCACGGAACTTCTATTGGAGGCGTGATTGTAGATGGTGGAAATTACGATTGGGGCAACGGAAAGTTTCCACAATTTTCAGAACCATCGGAAGGTTATCATGGTTTAGTTTTTTCTGATGTTTTCGGAATTAATGGTCCTTTTGGAAATATTCAATTTATTATTCGTGCACGCGTCGAAGGTTTACGTGATTTTGGTCCTGCCATTTCTCCATTCAATTCTTTTTTATTGATTCAAGGTTTAGAAACATTGTCATTAAGAGTGCAAAAACATTTGGACAATACGTTAGAAATTGCGCGTTGGTTAGAATCTCATCCGCAAGTCGAAAAAGTTAACTATCCTGGTCTAATTTCATCTCCAAGTCATCAATTGGCAAAAAAATATTTGGAAAATGGTTTCGGAGCGGTTCTTTCATTCGTAATCAAAGGAAATGCAGAACAAGCCAATCATTTTATAGATAGTTTAGAATTGATTAGTCATTTGGCAAATGTTGGCGATGCAAAATCTTTGATTATTCATCCGTCAGCAACAACTCATCAACAATTGAGTGATGAAGAACAACAATCTGCAGGTGTTTACCCAGGATTATTGCGTCTTTCTGTTGGTATAGAACACATCGATGACATCAAAAATGATCTTCAACAAGCGTTTGATAAAATTAAATAATCCGTTACTTTCGAATATAATCTAATAATGAATTTTCAACAATATCATTATAATCGATCTTTTCAATTAGAAAATGGTCAAACTTTAGAAAATTTAACCATTGCCTATCACACGGCAGGATCTTTAAACAACAAGAAAGATAATATCATTTGGGTTTGCCATGCATTAACGGCAAACTCAGATGTTTTTGATTGGTGGGCAGGTCTTTTTGGAGAAAACGATTTATTTAATCCAAAAGATCATTTTATTATTTGTGCAAATGTCATTGGATCCAATTACGGAACCACAAATCCATTGTCTATAAATCCTGCTACAAATACGCCTTATTACCGAGATTTTCCAACGATTACAATAAAAGACATGGCCAATGCGCATCAGCTTTTAGCCGAACATTTAGGTATTACGTCTATTCATTTATTAATAGGCGGCTCACTTGGTGGTCAACAAGCCTTAGAATTTACTTTACTTAATAAAGTAAAAGTTGATAATTTGGTTTTGCTGGCAACAAATGCAGTTCATTCTCCGTGGGGAATTGCGTTCAACGAATCTCAGCGTTTGGCAATAGAAGCCGATCCAACTTTTAATGATATGACAGAAGATGGAGGGAAAAATGGATTGATTGCGGCGCGAACAATTGCGATGCTTTCTTATCGCACCTATTCTATATATAATGAAAAGCAAAAAGATGATCATTCGGTTTATACTGATTTCAAAGCGTCATCCTATCAAAAATACCAAGGACAGAAATTAGCAAATCGATTTAATGCGCACTCCTATTGGACGCTTTCCAAAGCCATGGATTCACAAAATATTGCTCGAAATCGAAAAAGTTTAGAGAATTCACTTGCTCAAATTTCGTCTAAAACCCTTGTGATTGGTATTTCTTCGGATATTTTATTCCCACCTACGGAGCAAAAATTTATCGCGAATCATATTCCAAATGCAACATATACCGAAATAGAATCTTTATTTGGGCACGATGGTTTTTTGGTTGAACTCAAAGAATTGAATAAAATCCTAAATCATTTCGTCTAAATAATAAATGAAGCTCGAATTTTTTAAGCTTTTTTTGACTAATTTATTTCGCTTCGCGAAACCTTTCCCGAGTTCATAACCCA
>NZ_CALGVK010000023.1:0-12269 GCF_937930195.1 uncultured Empedobacter sp. | reverse complement strand
GCGACCACCGAGATCTACACTCTTTCCCTACACGACGCTCTTCCGATCTAGCACAAAATAAAAATGCAAAACATGAATTGCATGTGAAAGGAAATTGTGGTCAATGTAAAGAACGTATAGAGAAAGCGGCTTATGCAGTGAAAGGTGTTAAAATAGCCACTTGGGACGAAGATACACATAACTTGCATATTGTTCTGAATGAGACAAAAAATAAGGTTGATGCGGTAGAAAATGCAGTAGTTGCAGTTGGGCATGATACGAATGAGAAACGTGCAGATGATAAGGTTTACGAAAATTTACACTCTTGTTGTTTATACGAACGCGAGGAGGCTGAAGGAGAGCATTACACCGAAGCTAATCCTAAAAAAGATGTGGATCATTCAAAACATCAACATTAATTTTATTTTTATGGAATATGAAAAAAAGACATCAATTTTGATGTCTTTTTTTTGTTTTCAGCAATTAAGTTAATTTCTTAATGTTTAATTAATATTAACACTTTATCTTTGCAGTCCTTCTCTTTTTTTTAAGAGATTTTAACAATAAAATCACAACAAGTCATGATCGGACAGATTGTAGAAATACCATACGAATCGTTAGTTTATCAGAAAGAAAAGCCTGTTTTTTTATCGAAAGAGGAAGAACTTTTTTGGAGAGTTGAACAAAGGCGATATTCACTTTTTGATGGATTTATTGTTGGTGAACATAATGGAGTAGAAGGATTTGAAATTGGTCAACGAAAAGGTCTGAATGTAAGTGGAAAAAAATTGCCTGTCTATGTGATTGGAATTGATGAACATGAAAATAGGCTTTTTGTAGGTCAAGGAAAAGATCATCCCGGATTATTTTGTGATGTATTCCTTTTTACTGATCAAAATATTAATTGGTTAACGCAATCAATTGACGAAGAAGAAATAGATGTTGAAGTTACTTCATCTATTTTGAGAGAAAAGAAAGAAGCAAAGTTTTATCAATTTGGTGAGAAATATTTTTTGGAATTTAATATTCAAATTCCATTAATCTTGAAAAATTATACAATAGAACTTTCTTGTAACAAAACAAACTTTATAAAATTAAATAAATAATTACTTTAAAAATGAAATTGAAATTTACATTTCTATCATTTGCTTTAGCATTATTTGCTCAAGCACAAAAAGCTCCAGCATATTACTCGAGCATTGATTTTAATAAATCTAAAAATGAACTTAAGAACGAGTTAGCAACATTGATTTCTGATACGCATAAGAAAAATGTTTCTTATTCTGCGGGTTTAAAAGAATTGTTCAAAACAAGTGATGCAGATCCTCAGAATCCATCTAATTTATTATTAATTTACGGATCTCAAGATTCGGGAACGCACCAAAGAAGTCGTTCTTTTTCTGGATCTTGGAATAGAGAGCATGTTTATGCAAAATCGAAGGGAACGCCAAATTTAGGAACTTCAGGTCCTGGTGCGGATGGTCACCATTTACGTCCAGCTGATATGAGTTTAAATAGTAAAAGAGGAAATTTATCTTTTGATGATGGAGTAGGAGCAATGGCGATGAAAACTAACCGTGGAGGTTGGTATCCAGGAGACGAATGGAAAGGAGATGTAGCTCGTATTCTGATGTATATGTATGCAAGATATAATTCGAGAGCTTTACCTCTTAATATTACATTTGGGCCAAGTACATATTCTTCAGATTTTCCTGATATTTTATTAAAATGGAATGTAGAAGATCCTGTATCTCAATTTGAGATTCAAAGAAATAATGTTGTTGCAAATGTACAAGGAAATAGAAACCCTTTTATTGATAATCCTTATTTGGCGACAGTTATTTGGGGTGGACCTGACGCGCAAAATACTTGGCCAGAATCTTTCGGAGGAGAAGGCGGAGGTGAGCCAGATACAGAAAAACCTACGGTTCCTACAAATTTAGCGTCTACAAATGTAACTTCTTCAAGTGTATCTTTAACTTGGACAGCTTCAACAGATAATGTTGGTGTGAATCGTTATGATGTTTACATGAACAACGAATACAATTCAACAGTTAACTATAACAATGCTACAATTTCTGGTTTAAAAGCTTCTTCTACGTATTCTTTTTATGTTGTTGCAAAAGATTATGCAGGAAATAAATCTGATAACAGTATTGCAATAGAAGTGACAACTCAAGAAACTAACACAGGAGGGGGGTCTGGAGAAGGAACAACTTGTGGAACAGAAGACTTTGAGAATATTCCATCAACAGGAGGTACACCACCTGCATCATCTTACACTGATAGAACTTGGTCTAATAATGGAATTGTGTGGAGTGCTACTAATGCAAGAACAGATAGACAAGTTTATATCGATGGAGATAGTAACAAAGCAATTTGTATAAAAAAAGGAACTTTAACATCTTCTACTATTTCTAGAGGAATAGGTTCTTTATCCGTTAAAACGTATTTACCATTTTCAGATTCTGAAGGTTTTTATACGTTAAAAATTAACGGAGAAGTAAAAGGACAAATTCCTTATTCTAAAAAAGCCAAAACGACTACAATCGAAAACATCAATGTTGAAGGAGATGTTGTCATCGAATTGGTTGATGAAACAACAAATAACCGTGTTTCTTTTGATAACTTGTCTTGGACTTGTTACGAAAAATTAGCAACGGATGATGTGAATATGAATTCAGCGAAATTAGTTATATATCCTAATCCGGTTAAAAATCATGAGTTTATTATCAATGGAGTTGAGAAGAACGAAACGATTCAGATTTATAATCTTAATGGACAATTAGTTCAAACCATTCAACACGTAACTAACAATTCAAAAGTTAAATTGAATAATTTACCTAAAGGAATTTACATCGTGAAAACAAAAAATCAATCCAATAAAATTATTATTAATTAATAATAGTAGCTATTGAATCAAATAAAATAACCAGCTCAATGAGCTGGTTATTTTATTTGATATATACTAAGAAATTAGTTTTTAATTAATTTTTTTGTAACTGTTCCTTGATCAGTTTTGAATTTCAAAATATAAACACCTTTAGGTAAGTTGTTTGTTTCAACACTTCCTTTTTGTCCATCGAATTTAACAGTTTTTGTTGAAACCACTTTACCGGTCATATCTACGATATCTACTTTGATGTCATTTTTGATTGATTTATCCATTATGTAAACCATATCTTTTGCAGGATTTGGATACATTTGTAATGATGATTCTTTTAAGTCACTTGTAGATAAATCACAATTTAATACATCTGCAGGAGGCATGTCAAACGCTTCTGTACCGTCAATTCTACTGAATACACTCCCTTGGCTTGCACTATATCCTAAACCACGATTAGCAAAAGCTTCCCATATTTCACATTTGTTAGCGCCTTCGTATAGTTGTTCATCAGCCATAAGGATAGCATCACGACCGTCTACAAAACCTGGAGAACATGTTTGTAATTTAAGACCTGTCATGACTAATTGTAAAGCCATGTTGTTACCTGCTTTACCATTATATAGATCAGGAGAGAAGCCATATTTGTCGATTAATTTCCAATTCATATCCCAAATCATAGATGCCCAAACATATCCTGTTCTATGTGGTGAATCGTTATTGCCATATGATTTTAAGAAGCTGTATTTTGCAGGGTTAACCGTCATATCAGTTGAATATGGAGTAGGACGAATTCCGTTTCCATCAACAGATTGACTGGTAGCAAATGTTCCAATACCTCTTTTAGTTGAGCCAGTATCACCTGGTAATTGCGTTAACATTAAGGCAAAGAAATCAGACCAACCTTCACCCATTTGTTCAAGATTACCTAAACAGTTAGAATTTGTTATTGGGCCAGTTAAACGGTTAGAAACACCGTGTCCGTATTCGTGTGCAATGATACCATTATCAAAACTTCCGTCAGCGTAAGGAATGTCTTTGTGTTGTAGACTTGCATTAACAGTTGTTCCGTTTATTAGTTCATTTTTTATTTTGTCTCCATTAATTCTTGTCAATCCAACAACAGGAATTGTAATAGAAGAATCGTTTCCTGTGATTGTAAAGTTTCCTCCAATATTATTGATTATGATAAGTGCTTTTGCACCTGCATTTTGTGCATTTTTAGCTTTTGTAACATAATTACAACTTCCTCCTTTGTAGACAACAGCAATTTTGTCAGCAATTTCAGCAGTATTTGTTATGGTGCCACAACCATCAAATTCGTTTCCTTCTGTTTCGCTTTTACGTAATAAAGCTAAGTCTTTAGTTAGGGCTGTAGTAGGTAATTCAGCACCAAACGGCGAAAAGAAAACACTATATTTTCCTGCAATTGTTGAAGGAGAATTGATTGTTAAAGGATCTGTATCTGCATTTGCTGGAGGATTCCACAAATACATTGCCATACGAGGTGATCTACCATCAGCAGGTGTGGCAAATGTTGCATTGTTTAAAATACCTTCATTAAATCGTGTTTGAGCTAATGCTACTACATCATCATTTCCTGTTGCTCCTTTTCCATAATTATCTTTTTGGAAATTTCCGTTTACTTCAGTAAAACCATAGTTGTAAAGAATGTCATGCATCATATTATTCATATAGAATAAATTAGTTGTAGCTGCTTGCCAGTTTTTAAAAGGATTTAAACTGAAATCTACAGGGAAATCAAAATTTAAAGATTCTCCTGCATCTGCGTAATCATTGTTGTTAATTGTAACTGTATTTGCTATAGAATTGAACGTATTATATGCAGTTGAATTATGATCTCGTACAGCTCGTACATTATTCCCTTCGGTTCTTGTTTTGATTGTTCCATCCGCTACATTATGCCAACCATTTGGAGATGCAGTGGTGTTAGATATAGATAAATTAACAATTGAACGATTACCTCTGTTAGGCGCTTCTATTGGTAATTTGTAGATATTATACTGAGCAGATGCTACATTATTACCATCGTCATATAACCAATCCCAATCCGCTTTATTAAAGTGTGCTAAATTTTCGTTATGAAAGGCTCCATGATCAAAATTACAGCTTAACGTTGTATTGTGTTTATCTATGATTGTGCCATTTTTAGCATCAACAACAACATGTATGACATCGTTCTGTTTTTCGTTAAATAATCGATAAGATAATGTATAACTTAAAATAGCTTCTTTCTGATCATTGATAAAATAAACCAATTCAGAAGTGTCATCTTTTGTAAAATGAACACCAAATTCATCTGAAGAATTGTTCGTGATAAGTTTTAAACCTTCTGATTGTGCGATATTCTGAAGTATTTGTTGAGATGTAAGTGTTGGAGTAACGGATGCAGATTTTAACTCAGAATTAAAATTTTCAGAGGTTAAAGCAGAAACAACTTGATTGTTTTTTACTAAATAAGTTGTGTAACTGTTGTAAACAGGAATTCCTTGGAAAGTTCGTTGAGTAAATACTCTTTGAGTTTGATCTTTTTCGTCATTAATCGTTTGTACAAATTTGTACTCGACATTGTTACCCGATCTCTGTAGTTGGTAATTATCAATTAATTGTTCAGCATTCTGAGCTTGAGCAGTCATTGATAACAAAAACGCAGAGAAGATAAGAGTAAAATTTTTCTTCATTTGTATAGTGTTATTAATTTAAATAAAGTTATATTATTTTTTTAATTAATGACTAATTAATACGACAAATAAATAAAAATGATGTTATTAAATAAATAATTAGATAAAAAAAGCATCCAAATTTTGTTTGGATGCTTTATAAAATTCAGTATTTATTAATTACTGAAACATATCTTTTACACGTTCAAAAAATGATTTCTCATTCTTAGAAGGTTCTGGTGAGAAATGATCGTCATCTCTCATTTTTTCAAAATACGCTTCTTGATCCTTTGATAAATGAGTTGGTGTCCAAATGTTAACATGAACAAATAAATCACCTTTTCCATAACCGTTAAGATCAGGTAAACCTTGACCTTTTAGGCGTAATACTTTACCAGATTGAGTTCCTTTATCAATTTTGATTTTTACCTTTCCATTAACTGTTGGAATTTCTTTTGAAGCTCCTAAAACAGCATCAGGAATAGAAACATACAAATCAAAATGTAGGTTGTTTCCATCACGCTTTAATGTGTCGTGTTCTTCTTCTTCGATAACAACTAATAAATCCCCAGGTACACCATCAAAAGGCGCATCGTTACCTTTTCCACGAACTTGCAATTGAATTCCTTCTCTTGCTCCTGCTGGGATTTTCAGGTCAATTGTTTCCTCAACTTTGATTAAACCTTGATTATTTGCTCCTGAAGGAATTTTATCCGCAACTTTTCCAACACCTTGACAAGTAGAACAAGTTGTAGCAGTCTGCATTTGTCCTAAAAATGTGTTCGTAACGCGAACCTGTTGTCCCGAACCACCACAAGATGGACATGTTTTAGATGTAACACCTTCAGCTTGTTTGAAACGTTTAACTTTTACTTTTTTCTCGCAACCGTTTACCATTTCTTCTAAGTTCAATTTTACGCGAATACGCAAATCAGAACCTTTCATTCGACGTGGACCTCGAGATTGACCTCCAAATCCGCCTCCGAATCCACCACCTCCAAAGATATCGCCGAAATGAGAGAAAATATCTTCCATGTTCATTCCGCCTCCGCCGAATCCTCCGCCAGCAGCTCCGCCCATTCCAGCATGTCCGAATTGGTCGTAACGTGCACGTTTTTGGTCGTCACTTAAAATTTCGTAAGCTTCTGCAGCTTCTTTAAATTTTTCTTCTGCCTCTTTGTCACCAGGATTTTTGTCAGGGTGAAATTTGATGGCAAGTTTACGATAGGCTTTTTTGATAACATCAGCATTTGCCGATTTATCTACGCCTAATATTTCGTAATAATCTCTTTTTGATGACATGTTCTTAATCTAAATTACAATCCAACAACAACTTTTGCGTAGCGAACTACAACATCATTTAATAAATAACCCGTTTCTACAATATCTACAATTTTACCTTTCAACTCTTCTGTTGGAGCAGGTATTTGTGTGATAGCTTCATGTAAATCAGTATTAAAATCGTCTCCAGGATTTACTTCCATTTGTTTCAATCCTTTTCCACGTAAGGTTTCGATTAATTTATTATTGATTAATTCAACACCTTGATGTAAGCTGTCGTCTCCAGATTTTTCAATTTGAGTTAATGCGCGACCGAAATCATCTAAAACAGGTAACAAAGATGTAATCACTTCTTTATTTGCTGTTTTGAAAATGTCCATTCTCTCACGCGATGTACGTTTTTTGTAATTATCAAACTCAGCAAATAAACGCAAATATTGGTCTTTCTCCTTTGCTAATTGTTCTTTAATAATTTCTAATTCTGACTTTCCAGAAGTTTCTTCTTGTGGCTGTTCTACAGTGTTTTCCGTTTCTTGAACGTTCTCTTGAATGTTTTCGTTCTCTAATTCTTCGTGTATATTTTGGTCAGACATATTCTTATTCGTTTTTTTGTTTCTGATAGAATCAAATAGTTTGCCAATGCCCATAGTGTGTCGTTTTGTCAGATTTTAAGTAAAAAAAGAAGCACTTCTGTCTTTAGAAGTGCTTCGGTAAATGTATGAAGTTTTTTTTGAATTGAATTTTGATATTATTTTTAATAATGTCTTTTTCCTGTATAATATATATGATAATTCTTTGGGATTATTTTTAAACCCAGTTTTTTATCATTTTTTCTAATTTCAGAAAGTTGCGCATTTTTATTATATATGATAAATAAACTATCGTTATCAATTAGAATAATATCTAAAATATCAAGATGACGACAATTTCGTGTTTTTTATGTTCAATTTTATTAGTGATATCTATATAATTAGGATAAACTGTAGTAAGTCCACTTTTTATATACCATTCTATCTTGTAATTTTCACTCTCAATAGTTTTAAGTATTAAAGTTTTATCTTCATGAAGATTACTACATCCGAAGAATAAACTGAAAATGGTAATAATAAGGGATTTAGGTTTCAATAAATATATTTTTAAAACTTAAAATTAATTTTTCCATTAAAGAAACGTCCTGTCAAATAATTTGGCATTGTATAAACTCGGTTAGAGTTTACATCACGAATCCATGAATTACTGATTTCATTTTTAATATCAAACACATTGAAAACATCCACACCAATCGATATTTCTTTGAAATTACTCCAAAATGTTCCGCTTGATGGTTTTAAGTCTTTTTGATTGATAATTTCTTTTACAAAACCAATGTCCACGCGTTTGTAATCTGTCAACGTTGTTTGGTATTGGTAAGGATCTGCAAATTGAGGAGCTCCGTTCGGTAAACCAGATGCATAAATCAAATTAACATTTACCTTGAAAGATGGTAAAAACTCCATGTAATCTTGGAAAAACGCCGATAATTTGAATCGAGGATCTGTTGGTAACGGAATATTTCCTTTGTCATCAATGTTTTGATAAGCGCGTGCGTACGATGCCGAGAACCAAGAATCGATTCCTGGAACAAACTGTCCAAATAAACGCATATCAACTCCGTAAGCATAACCTTTTGAGTTATTGTCTGCCGTATAACGAATTCTTACATTGTCTACATAATACCGATTCAGGTCGTTTAAGATTTTATAATAAACCTCAGATGTTAACTTGAACGGACGATCCATCCACTTGAATTCGTAATCGTTTCCAAGAATAAAATGTATAGATTGTTGTGATTTTACTTTGTCATTTAAACTTCCATCTAAACGACGAATTTCGCGATAGAAGGGAGGTTGATAATAAATACCTGTCGAAAAACGGAACAACATATCTTTTTCCCAATTTGGTTTAATCGCAATTTGTGCGCGAGGTGAAACCGTTGTTTCTTCGTTAAAATCCCAATAAGCTGCTCGAACACCAGCATTGAACAATACTTTTGCATCGTTCCACATGAATTTGCTCGTGTATTGTGCGTAACCAGAAAAACGATTGGTTTTTAAATTATTTTTTGAATTAACATAATAACTTAAATTTAAACCATTTTCAGGATTTGGATTCACAACATAACCCGTCGAATCTATTGCTTGCCATTCACCTAATAAATCGCGAATGTCTTCTTGTTGAAATTTTGCTCCCCATTCAATATTATTGTTTCCATTGATTTTATACTTTCCCTTGTGTTGAATTCCCGCCACCAATGCATCAAAATTATTTCGTGCATGGTCAATTTGAGAACCAACATCATTGGTTGAGGTTGCTTTACCATCGGCATCAACTTCTGAAATAAAATAAGAACCTTGAATATCAAAATATTCTCTTTCTTTCGAATGGTATGCAAAAACATCTAAACCTAAGTCTAATTTAGAATTCGGTTGATAGGTAAACGATAAACTTCCCGTTTCAGTTGCAAATTTGTCGTCTTCTTTTCCGTTGTAATAAACGGTTAATAACAATGGATTATCTACAGCATTGATATATGTTTCACGTTTTATCGGAAACATTTCGTAGCGAGAACGTGACATGGTTCCTAAAAATGCAACATTCCATTTGTCATTTAATTTATAATTGATATTTGCTTGTACATCGTAATATTCAGGGTTGAAATTGGTGTCACCTTTTAAGGTGTTTAAAATTAAATTTCTATTCTGATAGCGTGCACCAACAATAGCCGAAAGTTTTTTGTCTTTAGAAGCTCCACCTAATGTCAAACTTCCACCCATTAAACTTGCTTCTAATTGTCCTTCAAATTTTTTAGGACGTTTGTAAGTTACATCTAAAACGGATGACATTTTGTCGCCGTATTTAGCTTCCCATCCACCAGCGGAAAAGTTGATGAATTCTGTCATTGACGGATTTACAAAGCCTAAACCTTCTTGTTCACCAGCGCGAATAAGTTGAGGTTTATACACTTCTATTCCGTTAACGTAAATTAAGTTTTCGTCATAATTTCCGCCTCGAACCATGTACTGCGAACTCAATTCGGTGTTCGAGTTAACGAATGGCAAGGTTTTTAATAAATCAGCAACTCCACCTGTCAAACTTGGTCCTTGTTGCATTTGTGCTGCACTTAAAACAGTGCTTTGCAAAGGTTTGTTTGTATTGGATTGAAATGAAATTGTTGCTTCGCCCAATTGAATCGCATTAGTTTCATCGGGTACTAATTGAACAAATATTTCTTTTCTATTTTTATCCTTTAACGTAAAAGTTTGTGCAAACGAATGATAACCATTGTTGTTGAATGTTACTGTAATCGATTCATTTGACGGAATATCAATTTTGAAATTACCATTTTGATCCGTAAAAAATGATTGATCATTTACGATAATTTCGGCATCGCTTATCGGTATTCTATTTTCGTCGACAACTTTACCATTAATTTGTGCTGTTTGCGCAAATAAAATTCCACCCAAAAGTGATAAACTTATGGTACTAAGAAATCTTTTTGAATGTTGTAGAGTACGTTGCTGTGTTGTTTTTTTCATCTTTCACGTTTAATTCTAATTGATGGTCGCCAACCGAAATCTGTTCTTTATTCAAATTAATTGTTAATCGTTTAATTTTATGATCATATTCGGCTAAAACCCATTTTCCATCTATATAAGCCTTGTAGTCTTTTATTCCAGATTGTGTATCATTTATTGTAAACCGAATAATACCATTTGATTGAGTAAATTGACTACCTGATTTGATATTTAACGGAGTAATTGTCGGTTTAGTATTATCGATTAAAATAGAAAAAACACCAAAATCTTTTGGATTTGCAACCAGCTTTCCATTTTTAAGTGTTGTTGTTAAATAATCTTTTTTCCAAACGCCTCTTTTTTGATACTCACGAACAATGACAGCTTTGTCTAATTGTGCAGTAGGAATCTCAGCTGTTGGTTCAATTACAAGCGTATAAGTTTGATGAATTGGCATATAATAATCGCCAACCCAATGTTTCCCATTCGAGAATTTGTAGCTTAAATCAAAATCTTCGTAGAAGATATTTTTTGGAAAAAAGATTTCGATTCCTTGATTTTTGAAATGATTTTCTTTGTTCCATAACATTGGATTTGTTTCAGGAGTTTTTACACTTTCTACAAACGATTTTCCATTGACTAAAAACGATTGCGAAGATAAATTTCCGGCATAATCAGAAACATCAATTTTTACTTTATACGATTTTCCATCTTCAAGTTCTAAAATTCCGTTATTCTTCAAATTAGAATACATTCGCACAGGATTTCCATCTTTCACAAATCCTTGATACACCCAACTATTATTTTTCTGAATATCGGAATAGTCACACGTGCTATTTATAGCTCGGGCTTCATCAAACGAAAAACGGTTTGAGGTAAAGGTGTAAATCGGTTCATCATTTACATAAATATTGATTTGATGTACACCGTTGTTGTTTTCTGCGCCATTGTGCTTGTCGTAAGCTTTTATACCAAATCCAATCGTTCCTGAAGCTGAAATAGATCCACCATTTGCTACAGCGATACGATTATTTTTTTGATTCACTTCACCATTAATTGGGTAAGCGTATAGTCCTAAAATAGAAGGTTTTTTTGTGTCTGGAATATCAAAACCAAAATAAAAGGGGTTGATTGGTTCTTCCGTCTTTGTATCACGAATTTCGAAGTGTAAATGCGGACCGCCAGAACTACCAGAGTTTCCTGAAAGAGCAATCAAATCTCCTGCTTTTACAGGAATTTCATTTGTTTTTGGATGTAATTCAATTTTAAAGGTTTCTTTCGCATATTGTTGTTTACGCACATAAGCTTGTAATTCTGGTGTAAATTCTCTCAAATGTGCATAAACAGAAGTGTATCCATTTGGATGATCGATATAAAGTGCATTTCCGTAGCCTGTTGGCGAAACATTGATACGAGAAATATAACCGTCTCCAATTGCGTTTACTTTTAAACCTTCTCGTTGTTGTGTTTTTATATCAAGTCCAGCATGAAAATGATTGCTACGAAGCTCTCCGAAATTACCTGATAAATAATTGGTGATTTCTAATGGATTCTGAAATATATTTTTGGGATAACTGTCTGCCTTCGGTTGTTCTGCTCGTTGTCCAAAAACAGTAGAACATAGTAATAGGTTTAGTAAAATTGGTTTAATCACGTTCATTTTTTCTATTCAATAATTAACAAATTAGTTAAATGTAAACTAATTCTTCTACAAACATCATTAATCTTTAGAATTTTTAAAAATTATTTAGAGATAATTTTTTCTAAAATTAAGTTTTAAATGTTGTAAATTGTAAAAGTGAATAGGATTAATTAAAAAAATAAGTATGATTTGTATTTTTTATTTTTCGTTATTAGAAGTTTACTGTAAGTGTGGATAAAAACAGATAG
>NZ_CALGVK010000022.1:0-34680 GCF_937930195.1 uncultured Empedobacter sp. | reverse complement strand
CCCACGACCTGCTGATTACAAATCAGCTGCTCTAGCCAGCTGAGCTACATCGGCAATTTTGTGGGGAGAGCAGGATTCGAACCTGCGAAGGTGAAACCAACGGATTTACAGTCCGTCCTCGTTGGCCGCTTGAGTATCTCCCCGCCTTACTTTTTGTTCTTATAAAAAAACTTAGAGCCGATAGAGGGACTCGAACCCACGACCTGCTGATTACAAATCAGCTGCTCTAGCCAGCTGAGCTACATCGGCAAAAATATTTGTTATTTGAATATTTCAAATCGAAAACAAGAATTTAATTTCTCAAGAGAAGTGTTGTTCCTTTTTCGTGGTGCAATATTAGGGCAGTTTTTCGAAACTCGCAAATGTTTTTTCAAAAAAAAGAAGAAGTTTTTGATAAATCTTAACTTCAATTTTGATAATCAGAATTTTAGAATTTAAAAAAAATAAACTTTTTTTTTTATAAAAGTAAAAAAGATAATATTCTATTTACATTAGAGTACTTATTTTTGTAGTCAATTCATCATTAATGCATCTTATCATACAAATTTTGCAACTTTTCGGAGCAATTGCGTTGTTCATTTTTGCGATAAAATTATTGAGCGAAAATTTACAGGCCTTATCTGGATCGAATTTTAAACGTACATTAAACAAACTAACCAAAAACAATTTTTCTACAATTGTTACAGGAACTCTTTTTACAACTGCCATACAATCTTCGTCAGCTGCAAGTGTATTTATATTAGGTTTTGTAAACGCAGGTTTGATTAATTTGCGAAAAGCATTTGGATTGATATTAGGTGCAAACATCGGAACAACGCTTACTTTGTGGTTGGTTTATTTTGGATTGAAATTCGATTTAATACAAATTGCCTTGCCTCTGGTATTAATTGCCTTTCCTTTTTATCTATCGAAAAAACGAAATCAACGAAAAATTGGAGGAATTCTGTTTTCACTTTCTCTATTATTTCTATCGTTGTATTTCTTAAAAACATTCTTGCCTTCTATAGAAAGTCATCAAAAATTACAAGAATTTTTACAAGATTTAGCGAACTATGGAATTTTAACAAATTTATTATTCATCTTTTTTGGTGTTTTACTGACCGTTTTGGTTCATTTCTCTTCGGCTTCTATTACAATTGCGATTCTATTAGCAAGTAAAGGTTTACCTATCGAATTAGCAGCAATGATAGTTTTAGGAGCAAATATAGGGACGACTTTTACGGCTCACTTAGTAGCTGCAATCGGTGATAAATACACAAAAGTAGTAGCTGCATTCCATACATTATTTAATATCCTGGTTGCAATTATTTTTATGTTACTTGCAAGTTTCTTATTGAAATTTATAGGTTCGACGATTTCGACAAATATTGCCGTACAACTTATTACTTTTGATACAATTAGTAATTTGGTTGGGGTTGTTTTTCTTACTCCTTTCATTAATAAATTGGCTTTTTATTGTCAGAAAAAATATTTTTCGATCAAGCAAACTGATAATAAATTAGAATTTTATGCCATTCCATTTGGTACAAATTCTGATCTCTATAAAAACGAAGCAAACAAGAAATTGTTAAAACTTGCTTCCACAACTAAACAAACGATTTATACGCTTGGACGAATGATTACGGAAAGTGATGAAGAAAAGATTTTGGTTTTTCGCGAACGTATTTTAGAACTTGAAAAAGAAGGCGATCAGTTGGAACGTGAGGTAAATGAATTTTTAAATGAAATTGCTGATTTAGATTTACCAAACGAAAATACCATTGCTATTCATCAGTTGATAACGCTTTGTCATCATTTGGAAAGTGTGGGTGATATTGCGATTAAAATATCATCTATTCACCGTCGTCGTCGTATGACCAATAGTTATTTCACCCCAAAAATGAGATCTTATTTGGTCGATTTTCAAGATAATTTGGATCAAACGACTCGAATTTTAAATCAAAACCTGAACGAAACACAAGAAGAAGTTTCGATTAAACAAGCCGAATTTATTGAAAAAACAATTAATGCTATTTACAAAGAAGCAGAAACAAATCTGATGAAAACGATCGAAAAAGAAAAGTTAATGACTACAAGTGCGCTTTTCTACAAAGATTTGATTCAGTATTACGAAATTCTTGGCGATCATCTTTATAAAGCGAATACAACAATTGTTAAGCTAAAAAATCAGTAGAAATTTGTAAGTTTGAGTTAAAGTATAACTAATGATTTTTGAATATCAAACCAAAAAAACTTTCGATGAAATAATTGAAAGTTTAAATCAATTTAAAAAATTACAAAACGATAATTTATTTGTATTTATTGAAGAATTTGATTTTCAGAATATAGAATTTGATTCGAATAAAATTATAGTTAATAGAAATAATATCTCACCCTACTCTTTCTTAAATGGTAAAGGTGCAATAGAATATACTTTTCAAAATAAAAATATTATTGAGATAACTTTACAACCTAATAAACTATTTGAAAAGGGAAGAAAATTTAATATTATCGTAAGTATTATTTTCCTTATCATTATAAATCTTTATTCAAGTTATCTTTACAAAGAAATCAAGTATACATTTATAATACTTTCAGTAATAATCATTTTATTACAATTTCTGTTTTTTAAAATTTTAGATCAATTAAATCTCTATTTTTTAAAAATTTATGCAATCAGATTCTATAGAAACTTAGAAAAACAATAGAATTCATAATAAATTCGCACACTTCTTCTCTATTTTGTAATTTTGCAAAATGTTTGATTCAAAGCAAATTTTTAGTATTCAATCCGAAGAAGATTTCCAAAACGTTGCATTGGAAGTTTTCCGTTATCAAGCGCAAGAAAATGAAGTGTACAATAACTTCTTAAACTTCTTGAATGTTGATTATTCTACTGTAAAACACACCAACGAAATTCCTTTTTTACCGATTCAATTTTTTAAGAAATATAATCTTATTTCTGGAAATCGTGCCGTTGAAAAGGTTTTCACAAGTTCAGGAACCACAGGAATGTCAACAAGCAAACATTTGGTGACCGATTTGGCATTGTATCATTACAATTTAGAAAAATGTTTTGAACAGTTTTATGGACCACTTTCTGATTATACAATATTTGCACTTTTACCTTCGTATTTAGAACGTACAGGCTCTTCGTTGATAGATATGGTGGAATATTGGATTGAAAAATCTGGTAGCGATAAAAGCGGATTTTATTTGTATAATCACGATGAATTGTATGAAAATCTTATCGCACACGAGAAAACAGGTAAAAAAGCTATTTTGATTGGTGTTTCGTTCGCCTTGTTAGATTTTGTAGAAAATTATAAAATGAAATTGAAACATACCATCGTGATGGAAACTGGCGGAATGAAAGGTCGTAAAAAAGAAATTACACGCGAAGAATTACATACAATCTTAAAAGATGGTTTTGGAACTAATGAAATTCATTCGGAATATGGAATGACTGAATTGCTTTCGCAAGGGTATTCTCGTGGAGATTTAACGTTTAAATCGCCCAATTGGATGCGAATAATGATTCGCGAAACTGAAGATCCATTAAGCTATGTTGAACAAGGAAAAACTGGTGGCGTAAATGTGATAGATTTAGCCAATTACAATTCGATTAGTTTTATTGCGACTGATGATTTGGGAAAAAAAGTAGCCACAAATCAATTTGAAATTTTAGGACGTTTTGACCATTCTGATGTAAGAGGTTGCAATTTGATGGTGATAGAATCATAAAAAAACGCACTAAAATTTAGTGCGTTTTTTTATTTTTTATTCATTAAAATGACAATATCTTTATTCCTTTCCGCTATTTTAGTTAAAAATTCCGAATATTCTTTTAGTTCCTTACTGCTTATAATTGATTGATTAATCAATAGAATATAGGTAATTACAAACTCATTATTCACAACTTCTATCTGTTGTTTGTATTGTAATTTATTTCCAATGGCTTTAATTTCGTGATTAAATTTATCATATTTTAAAACAAAATCTTTTGGAATTTTAGATTTGAATTGAACAACTTTTTGAAACGGAAAATCTAATTCAACTTGGTATTTTCTTTCTTTTTCAATATTTAAAAAATTAAGCGCATCATTAAACGGAAATTCAAATCCAAAATAGTTGACCATTTTTCCTTTATTCACAAAAATTTTATTTATCGAGCTGTAATTACCTTGATTATTCAAATCCTCTGAAGAATATGTTAGCTCATTGAACATTGGAAAATCATAATTCTTTTGATTTTCTTTGTTAAAATAACCTTTGAATTTATTTAAAGATTTCATTTTAACCTCATCTCCTTTAAACTCTAATTCATTTATCAAATAACTTTCAGATAAGGGAGGTTGAATATTTAGAAATTCATTTGTACTGGTTTCAAGCTTCAAAACAAGTTGATTATAATATTCTGAATATGGAAAAACGACTTTTTCTTTGTAATTATCATCCGTTATTTTCAATATATTTTCATCAAAAAGATAAACTTGATTATCTACAATTGTCATTGTTTGAATATTAGAAATTCTCGAAACAATAGGAAAATCCATAATTAACCTTCCTCTGTTTCTAAAGCTATTAATAACCAAATGCGATTCTAAACCTTTTGATTTCAATAATCGATTAACGAGAACAACGAAATCCAAATTACTTCCAGTTTTAGTTCCTAATAAACCAGTTTTAAAATTCGACATTTTGTCCACATAATTCGTTTCTATAAGCTTAAAATTCTGCTTAACGTAATCCATTACATTTTTATACGTTTCTAATTGCGAATTTCCATTATTAATTTTAATAGCGATTTCATTAAAGTCAACATTTCTTGTATTCGTTGCTATATTTTTAGCAAAAACTGATCGTAATGAAAGCCAGTTCGAAGAAGAAAAAATCGTTCCATGCCAATCTTGTTCAGCTGAATATTGAAAACCGATTGTTTCTTTAAAATCATTAACATTGTATATTTTATCAAACTTTTTTACACTTGCTACATTCTCTATTTCCCATGATTTATTCCCTTTTCGGTTCCCATATTTTTCATTCAACTTTTGCCCAATTAAAAAAAATCTATTATCAAAATCTGTGTGTATCCGAACATCTAATTTTGATTTCAATATTGGATAATCGTTTTGGAAATTCCATGGCGTTGCATATAGATTAGCTGTACGGGTTACTTCAGTTTCATACTCTATAATTGATCCTACTTTTACATTTGGAATCGCATAAATCAGTTGAATTGTATTTTCATCAATTGTTTCTTGTATAATATCTTTCTGATCCAACTTTGACACTACAACCTCACCTCCTATTTTATTATAAACCTGTACTTTATTTATTTTTACACGATTATATTTGTTCGTTGGATTAAAGCTGAATTTTAACACATTTCCTTCAATAGCATCTTGTTTTAAAATCTTTTTACGAACATGTTGTTTGAGCGCATATCCATAATTTTTTAATTGCAATTCTCCATATTCTGAAAGGGTCACTGCAGATGCATCTTGTTCAAACGGAACAACTTTATAGTTATATTCTTCTTCTGATATTTTACCAAATTCTAATTTAGTTGATTGAGAAAAAGCAAATTGACAAAGCAAAAAACTTAAAACAAAATAAATTTTATTATTCATACATCGTGTTAATTGATTAAATATACAAAAAATAGCACTGAAATCTCAGTGCTATTTAGTTAGTTCTTTTTCATTAAAATTTCTTTTAGAGATGCTGTTTTTACTTTCTCAAAAAATTGTTTTAACTCGTTGTATTTTTCTGCTTCGTATACGCCTTCTGGTAACAAAAATTGAATGGCTATAATCAACTGTCCGTCTTTTATTTTTGCCTCTTGATAATATTCTAAATTAAGTTCTATTTTATGATGAGTTTTGTAATTTTCATCAATCACAACTTCGTAACCTGCTGGTATTTTAGACTTAACCTGGATGTTAAATAAATACGGGTAATTAAATTCTATTTTGCGTTGACGATTTGTATCTTCAAAAGTATATTGTTTCAAAAACTCGCGCAAAGGATTAATAAATGTGTAAAATGCAGCATTTGGAGTTTTAGTTTTAGATTTATATGATTTGACATAAGAATCGGTCTCAAAAATCAATTTATCACTTGATTCTTCATCCAAACGCATTTCTAAAGATTCTGTTACAAATCGATTCAATACATTCTTTTCTTCGGCATTTTCATCATAAAAATATCCATTAAATTTATCTTTTCTATACAAAACTAAATTTCCATTGTTCAAGAAATCATATTTTATCGAAGATTCATAATAAGACAATTTCTGATTTAATTTCACAAATGAAGGCTCACCTTTTTTAATTACAACACCATGATAATTAAACACATCTAATGGACCATATTCGATTTGCTCTTTATTTAATTTTGACGCATCTAAAATAACATTTGCAGTTCCATTATTCAATTTCACAACTGTCACAACAGAATTAAATTGATTAACAAATGGATAAGAAAATAAAATTTGTCCATGATGACGAGAACTGAACAAAACCAATGATGTTTCGAAACCTTTTGCCGTTAAAATTTCGTTTAATAATAAATTCATATCCGCGGTAGAACCTGCTTTCTCCTTCAATAATGTTCTATTGGAACGAGATGGAATTATTCCATAAAATCTGTTCCATTTTACATTAGTATCAATATATTCGATCACATTTCGCAAAGTTTCGACTTCATCTTTTCCATTAGGAATTTTTTGGACAATTTCTCTAATTGCAGATGGATTTCTGTAGTTTTCGTACTGTGAATTAATATCTTGAATCAAGTCTTGCCAAGCATTCAATGTTGTTTTTTTAGCTCCATCTGTATGATAATTATCTGCCTGAAGTTTAATACGTTCACTTTGATCTTCAGGATTATAAACGTATTTTAATTGATTATAACTCTGAATATTATTCAAACTCCATTCAGATGAACTTGATTTATTTTTATATTTTTCATTTAAAGCATCTCCAATTGTAATAATTGAATAAGCGCTATAAGCTTTATTAATCAATCTGAATTTACTTGAAAGTGTAGGAATATCATGTTGGAAATTCCATGCGTCGATAGAAAAATTATGTTCGCTTCCTTTTACATAAGTGTACTCGATAATAGAACCAACTTTTACATTTGGAAACGTAAATCGTTTTGCAGCATACAATTCATTCAAAGAAATGTCAAAAATTTCTTTCTCATCAATTGGTATTACCTGCTCTATTCCATTTGAGATATTTATAGTATTTCCTTTGATTCCTGTAATAGATTCTTGTTTATTTTTACTATAATAATTCAATTGTATATTGGCTTGATCAACGCCTTTTTCGGTAAGGATTTTTATTCTACGCTTTACAGTCAAATAATAATTAGATTGTATCAAATCCATTTTTCCTTCTTCGGAAAGGATAACAGCATCTGCATCTTTTTCGAACGGTGCCTGATTAAACGCTATTTCTTGCTGAGAAATTTTTCCTAATTTGAACTCTTTATTTTGAGCGTTAGAAAAGATTGTAAGTAGTAGAAAAAATAAAGTAAATATAATTTTCATGAGGATTATTTAAGATTACAAAAATACATTTTACAACATATTATATGGTTTAATTTCTTTAAAATTTTTAACAACTTTACACTAAATCATTAAAAGCTTTCTCCAACGTAGGAAATTGAAATGTAAACCCTGTTTCTTCTATTTTGTTTGCATCAATTCGCGAACCTTTTAAAACCAAATCACTCATTTCTCCTAATGTTAATCTCATCACAAAACCTGGAATATTTGGAAGAAAAAATGGTTTATTTAGTTTTTTAGCTAACGTACGATTGAAAGTTGAATGATCGCTATTTTCTGGTGCAGATGCATTAAAACTTCCTTTTATATTTTCATTCTCTACTGCTTGAGCATAAATCTGCAACAAATCTTCGATATGTATCCAAGGCATCCATTGCTTTCCATCACCAAGATTAGCGCCTACACCTAATTGAATTGGTTTTTTCAATAGTTTGAAACCTTCTCCATTTTTTGCCAAAACCAAAGCTGTTCTTAAACAAACCACTCTCGCTCCTATTTCCTCAAATTGGTAAGCCGCATTTTCCCATGCTACACAAACTTTTGCTAAAAAATCGGTATTTGGTTCATCTGATTCTTTAAAAATTTTGTCTGAAGTAATTTGTCCATAATAAGCACTTCCTGAAGCTGAAATGAAAAATTTTAGATTAACATCAAGTTTATTCACATACTCAAAAAGTAAATTTGCTGTATCAACTCTACTTGATAAAATTTCTTCTTTATACCTTTTTGTCCACCTTTTAGCGATTAAACATCCAGCCAAATGAATAATTCCGTCTAAATTATCAAAAACCTTTTCATCAATTTTGTTTTTATCCCAATGATAAAAAGGATGCTCAACATTTTTCTCTCTTGTTAAAATCCGTACTTGATGTCCTTTCTCAATTAAAATTTTCGCTAATTCTGAACCAATTAAACCACTTCCACCAGTTAAGAGAATATTCATACTATTTTTTTTCCTAATTTAGCTCATTCCAAAATATAAACCAATGTTCAAAGGTCGATTTCCTTACCTCAAAAAAATGGGTGCGGATGAAGAAAAGAAATTGAAACAAAAAATCTTCGATATAATTTTTGAAGCCGATACACCTTATGGTAAACTTTTCGACATTTCGTTATTATTTTTAATCTTAACGAGTGTTGGATTGGTAATGTTAGAATCTATTCCAGCTATTAATGCAAGACATCATACGGTTTTAATTACACTCGAATGGATTTTAACTTGTTTATTTACACTTGAATATTTGTTGCGAATTTATTGCGTAAAAAATCGTTGGCGATACATTTTTAGTTTTTATGGAGTCATTGATTTATTATCAATTTTACCATTTTATCTGGGATTATTCCTACCAACAAGCAAATATTTGGCGAGTATCCGAATTTTACGTTTACTACGTATTTTCAGAATTTTTAATCTAACTCGATTTACTCGAGGAAGAAATGTATTGGTTCTTGGTTTAAAAGAAAGTAAAGATAAAATCATCGTTTTTTTATCTTTTGTCCTTTTAATAGTTGTGGTTATTGGTTCAATTATGTATATGGTTGAGCATGATCATCCCGAATCTGGTTTTACAAGTATTCCGATTAGTATTTATTGGGCAATCGTCACCTTAACAACAGTTGGTTATGGCGATATTTCTCCAGTTACTGGATTAGGTCAATTTTTAGCTTCTGTTGTTATGATTATAGGTTATGGTGTTATTGCTGTTCCTACAAGTATCGTGACAATGGAAATGAACAAAGCATCAAAAACCAAAGACGATATTCCCAATAATACGGAGCGTTGTAGAAATTGTGGAGATGATTATCATCTTGATGGATCGGTCTATTGCAAAACGTGCGGACACAAATTAAATGAGCATTAAGATTTATCCAAATTAATAAAACGATTACTGTCGATATGATGGATATCTTCATAGTTTTTGGTATAATTAATCGACATATTCAATTCGTAACCAACTAACATCAAAATCACATTGATGTAAACAAAAATCATCATAATCATTACTAATCCAAGTGATCCATAAAGCAAATCAATATTGGTAAAATAACTTAAGTACGAATTAAAACCTATTACAGTTAACAAGAACAAGACTGATGTTAACAATGCACCTGGCAATACTGTACTTCTTGACTTTTTATGGTTTGGACCAAAATAGTACAACATACACATCGAGACAAAATAGAAAATAAATACGGAAAAATAATTGATAAGATAAGAAAACTGACCAAGTTTACTCAAAAAAGAAACGTTTGTTAAATACTTCCAAATAATAGATGTTGAGTAAGATAAAAAAACTTGTAAGACTATAAATACAGTAAAAAACAATGTCAATATAATCGAAATCACTCTCGATTTTGAATTTTTTCGTTTGACATAGACATCTTGATACGATACATTAAATCCATTAATAATTCCTTGTATTCCGTTAGATGACATAAAAATTGTAATCAAAATCAACAGATAATTTACTTTTCGTTTGCCTTGTAAAGCTGTCGTTTTATCGATGTAAGATATCACTTCATTACTCACGTGTTTGGGTAAAATTTGCGGTAAAAATTGTGTAAAAAGTAATTCTTTTATATCGCCATAATAAGTCAAATGAGGTAAAACACTAAACAAAAAAAGTAGAAATGGAAACATACTAAAAAATAAGATCCACGAAACGGCTGCCGAACGCAACGGAAAATTCCCTTTCATGACGCGAATCCAAAAAACTCTCAAGAAATCATATACCGTGATGTCTGTATTTTTGTTCATCAATTTTGTTTTCGACCAATCTCGAAAATAATTTATTCCTGTATATGTTTTAAAATCTTGTAGAATGCGCATATTTTTGTCTCAATAAATAATTTTGAATGAATATTACGACCATTTGTATCGGTAAAACAGACGAAAAAGCCATCGAAATGCTATTACAAAAGTATGAAAATCGATTGCCTTCGCATATTAATTATCAAAGAATTGAAATTCCTGACATCAAAAATCGTAAAAATTTGTCCGAAATTCAACAAAAACAAAAAGAAGCTGAACAAATTTTGAGCAAAATAGTAAATACAGACTTTGTTATTATTTTAGATGAAAAAGGAAAACAACCAACTTCGAAGCAATTTGCAGATGATATTCAAAATTATATGAATCAAGCGGTCAAAAATTTAGTCTTTGTGATTGGTGGTCCTTATGGTTTCGATGAATCTGTTTACAACCGTGGAAACAAGAAAATGTCTTTATCCAATATGACATTTACGCATCAAATGGTTCGCCTATTTTTAACAGAACAAATTTATCGCGGATTTAGTATCTTGCAAGGTAAACCTTATCACCATGAATAAGACATCTCCTTTTGAAGAAATAGTTCAAAAAAATGAAAACAAATTGAGTTTTGGAATCGGAAAAGCAATTTTATATAGTGCCGTCGCAGTAATTATAATGCAATTTGCTGGCGGAATTATCTCTATTCCTGCAATCTTTTACCAACCACTTAATCACGTTCTTTTACCATTAGGCTTTTTGGCTGGAACAGTATCTGCAATTGTTATTTTATTGATGCTAACGCAAACAAAGTTTACGACAATTTTACAAGCGATTAAACATCCTTTTACCGCCATTCAACTTATTCTCTCTATTGCTTGTTGGCTATTTCTTTTGCCTTTGGCAGAAGTTTTTACAAGTTTAATTCCTACAACTGGTCCTTTAGAAGATATTTATAAAATCTTTCAAAGTTCTTTCGAAATGATGTTAGATTATAAAATCGCAGGATTTATTATGGTATGTCTTTTTGCACCAATTTTCGAAGAAATTATTTTTAGAGGAATTATTCTGAAAGGAATGCTAAATTATAAGGTCAATGCAACAATTGCAATTTTAATAAACGGTTTTGTCTTTGGAATGGCTCATATGAATCCATGGCAATTTATTGGTGCAGGGCTTTTAGGAATCATTTTTGGCATTGTTTACCATCGTACAAAATCATTGTTTTTACCCATTCTATTGCATTTCCTAAATAATACTCTTTCCTATTCGTTGATGCTGATACAAGGCGATATGGAAGGCGAAGTTTTTGCGCATAGAGATTATTTATTAATTGGTGGAATGACACTGATTGGAATTTTATCGGTGTTTTTATTAATGAAACAAACAGAACAAAAAACAATATAAAATGGAATTAATTTTTGCCACACATAACAACAATAAAGTAAAAGAAGTTACTAAAATGTTACCCTCTTACTTGTCGATGAAATCTTTGACAGCGATTGATTTCTTTGAAGAAATCGAAGAAACAGGGAAAACTTTCGAAGAAAATGCCTTGCTAAAAGCTAAAACTATCTTTAATAAAACAGGAAAAAATGTTTTTGCAGATGATTCAGGATTGGTTATCGAGGCTTTGGACGGAGCACCTGGAGTTTATTCAGCTCGATATGCTGGAACTGGAAAAGATGAAGATAATATTGCAAAAGCTTTGAAAGAATTAGATGGAAAAACAAACCGAAAAGCTTACTTTATTTCTATTTTCTGTTTAATTTTGAATGGAAAGGAATATTTTTTCGAAGGTCGTGTAAATGGAACAATTGCAACCGAAATTATGGGTAACAATGGTTTTGGTTACGATCCTATTTTTATTCCAGATGGTTTTTCAAAATCATTTGCTCAAATGACTCCTGAAGAAAAAAACGCAATTAGTCATAGAGGAAAAGCCATCGAAAAATTAAACGATTTTTTAACTAATCTAAACGTAAATTGAGTTTACAACTAACTATATTAGGATTTAATTCGGCGTTACCAACTGCTTATACGCATCCTACCGCTCAATTATTAAATATTGCAGAACGCTATTTTTTAATTGATTGTGGAGAAGGAACTCAAGTTCAGTTGCGAAAAGCAAAAGCTAAATTTAACCGAATTAATCACATTTTTATATCGCATTTGCATGGCGATCACGTTTTTGGTTTGATCGGATTAATTTCTACACTTCAATTACTTGGTCGCGATATGCCCTTGCATATTCATGGTCCAAAAGGAATCGAAGAATTTATTACCACACAATTACGCTTAACAGAGTCTAACAATTCATTCGAAATTATTTTTAATGAATTACATACAAAAGAATCTGTTTTAGTATTTGAAGATGATAAAGTCGAAGTTTTTTCAATTCCGCTTAATCACCGTGTTTACACGAATGGATATCTTTTTCGAGAAAAGCCAAAACCTCGAAAATTGAATATGGATACCATTGAAGAATTTTCAGAAATCGAGATTTGTGATTATCAAAATTTAAAAAATGGTAGGGATTTTACGTTAGAATCTGGAGAAATCATTCCGAATGATTATTTAACGTTCGATGCGCAAAAATCGTTGAGTTATGCCTTTTGTTCTGATACTAAATATAAGCCTGATATTGTTCCTATTATCAAAGAAGTAGACTTGTTGTATCATGAATCAACTTTCTTACACGAATTGAAAGATTTGGCTATCTATACAGGACATACAACGGCAAAAGAAGCTGGAATGATTGCGAAACAAGCCAATGTAAAAAAATTAATTTTAGGCCATTTTTCTAATCGCTACCATGATTATAAACCTTTGTTAATCGAAGCACAACAAGAGTTTCCAAACACAGTTTTACCCGAATTATTGAAAACCATCAAAATCGATAGTTAATAAAATAAAAAGTCCTCAATAAAATAACTATTGAGGACTTTCTTTATGAAATAACTTCTATTAAACTACCTTTTTCTTCATCTTTTGTAATTTGTAAAGCGACTGGAATTCGATCTTTCAACTCATCAACATGTGAAATAATTCCAACAATTCTGTTTTCTTTTTGCAGACTCATCAACGTTTCAAACACAATATTTACAGCGTCTGCATCTTGTGTTCCAAAACCCTCGTCAATAAAAAAGAAATTCTTATCTGACTTCGCATTCGTTTGTACACTTTCTGCCAAAGCCAAAGCCAAACTCAATGAAACTTGAAAAGATTGTCCTCCAGAGAGTGTTTTCACACTTCTCGAACGACCTTCATTCAAATAATCTATAATCTCAAAATCATTGTTGTCATTCATCTGTAAACTCAATTGATTTTTGGTCATTCGATGAAAACGAACATTTGCATTATCACACAGTTGTTTCAAATAAATTGACGATACATATTGTACAAAACCCGCAGAATTAAACAAATTTCGCATCGTTTGTAAATTTGTAGCACGCTTCTGCAACTTCTCTAATTCGATTAATAAATCTTTCTTTTCGGCATAGGATTTTGTCAATCGTTCAATTTCAGTTTTGGTTTTAGTTACAATTTCAGCAGTTTCCTTCAACTGTTTTGTAATTAAATTTAACTGTTCTTCTTGCGTTTTAAATACCATTTCATCAAAAGAAACTTCAGCTAATTTTTGTTCTAATTCTTGGATAGAACTTCTTAATGTTTCAAATAAAATCCTAAAATCTTCTAATTCTTTACGGATTTGAACCACATTCAACTGTTGATTTAAAACTTGCTTAACAACTTCTATCGATTGAAGCTGATGAACTTCTAACGCTTTATCAATTTGATGTTGATGTTGTTTTAATTCTTCATTCAATTCAATAATCTGTTTATCAATCAATTCAATTGATGTTTTTTGAGAAACTAATTTTAGATTTAAAGTGTTTAAATTTTCTGTAAATTGCTGATAATCATGTTCAACTTTAATGTTCTTAGATTTTAAATCAATTAAATCTTGTTGAACAGTTTCATTAGATTGTTGTTGAAAATCATCAAATTTCAAAACTTTTAAATTCAGTTTATTTTGTTTTATTTGAGAAGCTTTTTCTGCTTCCTCTACTCTAAATTTTTCTAAAAACTGTTTATATTTCGTCAAATTCTGACGTTCTTTCTCCAAAGATTCACGAAGTTTATCAAGTTCATTATTTTTATCTGTAATGGTTTGTTCCAACAAAATAGCAGCTTTCTTTTTTTCTTCAAAAGAGGTTCTATTTTTTGGATCAAAATCTTTCCAATTAAACAAATTCAAATGTTTTTCTTGTTGAATTTTCAACTCATTCAAAACCTGATTTTCTTGCGCTATTTGCTTTTCAATAAACTGTTTTTGATCTACAATTTTCTGAACTTCATTTTGCTTTTTTTGCAATGCTTTCACCTCATCATCCAACTGCGACAACTTGGTATTAACCGCACTTAATTTTGAAGTTACATCATCAACCTCAACTATATTTGGATGTTCCAAAGCTCCACATAACGGACAAGCTTCACCATCATGCAAATTATGCGCATAATGAGCCAATTTCTGCTGAACTTCTATGTCATTTTTCTGTTTTTCTAATGATTTTTTGGTTAATTCTAATTGATCAAAAGTGGAATTAAACCAATTTTCGGACGTAGAAATATCTATATTTTGTTCTTTTAACTGAAATTCGAAACTATTAATTTGTTGATGCTGACTTTCAATTTTTAAGTGTTGTTTTTCTATTGATTGATCTAAATTTTGGTGATGAACAAACCAATTTTCTACTTCTATCAATGTTTTCGAATCAATTTTTTTTGCCGAAAATGTTTTTAATTCTTTTTCGGATAGTTTGATTGATTCTTCTATTTTTTGCTCTCTTTGCTGAACTTCTTCAACTTCTTTTAAACCTTTTGCAGTTCGTTCTTTTAGTTTTTCAATTTCCTGAGAAAAAGCCAAAATCTGAACAATTAGTTCTAAATCCGATTCCTCTTTTCGCTTTGTTGGCAAAGCTTCGTAATTCGATTTAATTAAATCAAGTTGAGTTGAAACTTCTTTGATTTGATTTTCGATTAAAGCCAATTGTTTTTGTTGCGCTTCGACAGAATTCGACTTTTCTACAAGTTGTTTTTCAACTTGATTTTGACGTTCTAAAACTTGATGAAAAGCATTAAAAATCAATTCAAAATGATCCATTTCAACTTTACGTTGATCCATTTCAACTTTTTGAGCAGTAACTTTTTCGAAATCAATTTTCTTTTGTTTCAAATTCTCAAAATCTAATTTCAATACTTTCAGACGTTGAAACGATTCATTGATATGATGATACTCTTCCTGAACTTGATTGTTTAAATTCGTTTGTTCGATTAAATTTTGTTCAAGTTCTTTTATTTTTTCTTCTGAAATTTCCTCAAAACCTGATAATTTTCCTTCTAATTGATTGAGATTCGTTAAATTTTTGGCATTTAATGTCGAAACTTTGTCCTGTAAATCATAACGATGAAGACCAAAAATTTCTTTCATCATTTGAGTACGATCTTTTGCGCCCAATTCGATAAATTCCTTGAATTGTCCTTGCGGAATAATAATTGTACGTTTAAAATTTTCGTAACTCAAACCAATTATTTCTTCAGCTTTCGAATGGTTTAGAGGAATCCATTCTCCCTCTTTATGTTCGTAAAAAACAACTGTCGGTGATTTAACATCTTCAAAACGTTTCGAATTTCGTTTGAATTCTCTTGTTGCTCTGAATAATTTTTGTTCGAAATTATAGAAATCAAACTCGATATAAGCCAAATTCGATTTCAGGTTCATCATATTGTATGCGCGTTTATCTTTAGAGTTTAAACGTTCTGTTTCGCCATACAACACATACATAATCGCCTCTAAAATAGACGATTTTCCAGAACCTACATTCCCGAATATTCCGAATAATCCTGCTTCAGTCAAATTAGAAAAATCAATCGTTTGACGTTCTTGATAGGAATAAAGTCCTTCTATGGTTAATTTTACTGGAATCATTTTTTATGTTTAAGATTGAGATTAAAGATAAGATTTCTTGATATCATAATATAGCTTCAGCAAATTCAATTTAACTATTCAAAATTTCATTAAACAAGTCTTTCATTTCGTCGTTTGGTTCTTGGTTGCCATTCTTCGATTTAAAATAATCAACAAACAATTCTTTTATATCTTTTGTTTGATCTGCAAATTTATATTCAACCGTTTCTATGGCTTGATTTTTTACTTTTGGAATCAAATGAATAATTCCACTATGGGATTGATAAATCAATTTTCGGTCTTCTGCTTTCAGAAACGTATCACTTTCTAAGGTTAATTCAACCAACGCATTTTGATGATTGTTTAACCATTCAACCGCATTATTTACCTCATCAAACGTTTTACGAATAAGCGGTTTTCCGTTTTTTAATTCAATTTGATGATACGAAACATTTTCATTTGGTTGTGCTTCGATAATCGAAACATATTTCGTTTGTCCAGCTTCCGAAAAACTATAGCACAATGGCGAAGAACTGTAAATGACAGGTTTTTCTCGTGTTCCGATATTCTTAAAACCGTGCAAATGCCCCAAAGCTGTATATTGAATTTGAGGTGGAATTGCTTCAGAAAAAATCATATCAGCATTACCAATTTTAATTGGTTTTTCACCTTCAGGTTCCTCTAAAATTTCAGCACCTCTTTGGTTCATATACAAATGCGCCATCAATAAATTGACTCCATTTTTATCGCAATGATTATCTGCAATCGTTTTCCAATTAATTGCTAAAATTTCATTTAATGCATCTTCTTTGTTTTCACCCAAATATTGTTTCAGACGAATTTCATTCGCATAAGGTGTATGTAAAATTCGAATAGGAAAATCATGATTATTTAATTTCAATTCAATCATTCCTTCGATAGATTTAGAAATTTTAAAATCATTTAGTTCAAATTCCTGAACTTTCGCGTTGGGATGACCTATCAAAATAATTCCACATTCGCGTGCCAAAGGATCTGGAGCGTCTATTAAATTTGGCGAATCGTGATTTCCAGAAATCGCTACAACAGGACGTTTTCCATTATTCGAAAGTCGTTTTAACGTTTTATAAAATAATTCTACAGCTTCTACACTTGGATTAAAATTATCGAATAAATCACCTGCAATTAAGACAAGATCTACCTGTTCTTGCTCTGCAATTTCGACAATCTCATTCATCACTAAAATTTGTTCTTCTAAACGTGAAAAACTATCTAATTTTTTACCCAAATGCCAATCGGCTGTATGTAGAATTCTCATCATTATTCTTCCTTTTCTGGTTTCGTTTTATCGTTAAATTGTTGATTAATTTCTTTTAGTCGAGCTTTACGTTCAGCTTCGGCATCTTGTACTTTTCGTTTTTTTTGGTATAATTTTTTTTTATGTGCTTTTTTATTGGCATCTGTATTTCGACTCATATTATTTTGTTCTAAAATTATACTTTATCTACGACAAAATATGTCGCAAAGTTAATTGAAATCTGAAAGAATTGTCAATCATTTATTCAATTAAGTTAGAATTATTAACTTGGTTGGAAAGTAATCGAATTTATTAATTTTAAAACATTTGGTAATGGGAAAAGGCGATAAAAAATCGAGAAGAGGAAAAATTGTAAATGGCTCTTATGGTGTAAAACGTCCGAGACATAAGTATTCTTATGAGGAAGATATAGTTGAAGAAAAAACGACCCAAAAAGCTAAAAAGTAATTTTTGAAGCTGAAAATCATGATTGATTTTCAGCTTTTTTATGCCAAAATTCTATTTCAGAATTCATATAATTTATAGAATATATTGAGGTAAACTTCTTTTTTAAATGATTATGTTTTAGCTTTGAAGCCTTATAATTGGTAGGTTTAGGTCGTATGAGACATAATGATTTGGAAATTAACCGTTTGATTGAACGATTGGAATCTTTAGGAATTTTGGTCGAAAAAGTTGAGAGTTCTGGTTTTGGTAGTATGTTGAATTTTGAGATGACGTATCAACTTCCAAATGAGGATATTTCACAAAACATTCACTTCAGAAGATATGATATTCAAGATGTTTTTTTACATTTTAAGAATACTGCTAACCAAAAAGGAAAATTACTTTTTGTTGATTTATAAAAAAAGCTGTCTTCCTTTTGGAGACAGCTTTTAAAATACTTTATTTTAAAATATATTATAACCTAATACAAATGAAATCGTAGAATATTTTGTGTTCCAATATACGTAATCAAATATATTTCTCTCAGTTAAAATTCTTAATTCAATATTAAATTTACTATTATAATCATAACCTAAACCAAAAGCAAAGTTTCTTCTTGAATTAACTTCCATTTCTCTATATGTTTTTCCTCCTCTACTAAATTGAACAGACGAGTTAAAATCAAAATTAAACATGTATTGAGCATTCGCAAAAATTTTAGATTTTTCATTAATGAAAAAATAATGTCTAAAACCAACTGGAAGTTCTACAACTTGGTATTTCACAAATACTTTATCCTCTTGACTGTTTATATTATCTATTTTACTTTTATAAGATTGAAATGACGGTTCTATAATTACACTCCATTTTTTCTTATTAAATGGTAAAATAAATTCGGCTTCTATACCAATACCAGCTCCTAGTTTGTTCTCGAAATTAAATGCTTCATAGTTATCTTTCAAACTTAATTTTGAACTATTTAAACGAGGTCTAACCCATAGATTAAAATCTACTTTTTTAGATTTAGAATCTGAATTATATACAATATCAGAACCTTTACATTGATTAATTTCTGTAAATAATTTTACTAATTCAGTTTCTCTATAATTCACTTTTTTTATTCTATCATTAGAAATTGTTTCACACTTGAAGCTCTGTGCAATCTGTCCTTTATAACTTCTATTATAAGCAAATTGATTTGTTGTAACTTCATATTTCTTATATATTAATTGTTCAATTTCACCATTGTTTTTTTTATAAAAGAATCTTTTCAAATTATAATCTACATAATCGTATAAAGAAGCTTCTCCTTCTATCAAAACTTTTAGAAACAATGTTTCTTCCTTAAATTCAGGCTCTTGAATAGAACTAATTTTAGCTAAATCTTCTGAAGACCTATCAATCTTAACATCTACTCTTACATATTTTGATTGATTATCAACGCCAAATTCTTTTATTTGATTTATCGTTGCAATCTCAATTTTAGAAGTTTCATCATTTTTATATTCTATTGATTTTGGATTATTTAACCAATCAATATTTTTAATTAATACATCTTGTCTTTGATTATTATTATCAATAATATAACCTTGTTCAAAACGAATTTGGGCATGAATACTTATAGTGAATAAGAATATGAAAATTGTCTTTAGTAATTTCATAAATAATTATTTAGTGTTAATGTTACGAATATAAACAAAAAAAACCACTCAAAATTGAGTGGTTTCAAAAAAACTATATTGTAAATTATATCTGTTGATACATAAAGTTTTCACCAAGATAAACACGACGAACATCTTCGTCATTTGCTAATTCTTCTGGCGAACCTTCTTTTAGGATTTTACCTTCGAACATGATATAGGTTTTATCAGTAATTGCTAATGTTTGCGAGACATTGTGGTCAGTAATTAAAATTCCAATATTCTTTTCTTTCAATGAACGGACAATCTTCTGAATATCCTCTACTGCAATAGGGTCAACTCCAGCAAAAGGTTCATCTAACAAGATAAAATTTGGTTCTGTCGCCAAACAACGTGCAATTTCGCAACGACGACGCTCACCTCCAGAAAGTAAATCTCCACGGTTTTTACGCACGTGTTCTAACGAAAACTCTTCAATCAGCGCATCGGTACGCATTTGTTGTTCTTTTTTCGAATGTTTAGTGAATTGTAAAACGGATTTGATGTTGTCTTCTACAGAAAGTTTGCGAAAAACAGATGCTTCTTGCGCTAAATATCCAATTCCTTTCTGTGCACGTCTGTACATTGCATCGCTTGTAATATCTTGTTTATCTAAAAAAACTTTTCCTTGCGTGGCTTTTACCAAACCAACAATCATATAAAAAGAAGTGGTCTTACCAGCACCATTTGGTCCTAATAATCCAATAATTTCTCCTTGTTCTACTTGAAAAGACACATTTTTCACAACGTGTTTTTTACCGTAATCTTTTACTAAATTCTGACCTTTTAATACAATTCCCATATCGCTTCAAAGATAGGATTTTTGTTATTTAATCGAGTTAATAATATCATATTTTGTAATGATATGATATTTCCCATTTTCTAATTCTATTAAAACCGCTTGATTATCCTTAGTAATTAACTTCGAAACTTCTTCGATAGATGTTCCAGCTTTTACAATAGGGTAAGGTTCTCCCATGATTTCGTGAATAGGTTTTTCAGCAACATTTCTATCTTCTAAAAATGCTTGAAACAAATCTGATTCGTCCAAAGATCCAACAATTCCATTCACATCCATTACAGGAATTTGAGAAATTTTGAAACGACGCATACGATCAATTGCATGAGATGCCAATTCTTCTGTACGAACTGTTACCAATGGTTTATCGACATGTTCTTTAATTAAATCTACAGCAGTTTTAATCTCTTCGTCCAAATATCCTCTATCACGCATCCAATCATCATTAAAGATTTTTCCAACATAACGAGAACCTGAATCATGGAATAATACAACAACAACGTCATCTGGTCCGAATTCGTCTTTCATTTGTAACAATCCTTTAATTGCAGACCCCGAAGACATTCCGACAAACAAACCTTCTTCTAAAGCTAAACGACGCGTATAAACCGCCGCATCTTTATCTGTCACTTTTGTAAATCCATCAATAATATCAAAATCAACATTTTCTGGTAAAATATCTTCACCAATTCCTTCTGTTACATAAGAATACACTTCATTTTCATCGAAAACTCCAGTTTCTTTGTATTTTTTGAAAACTGACCCATAGGTATCAACTCCCCAAATTTTGATGTTTGGATTTTTTTCTTTTAAATATTTTCCTACTCCAGAAATTGTACCTCCAGTTCCTACTCCTACAATAAAATGCGTAACCTTTCCTTCTGTTTGTTCCCAAATTTCTGGTCCAGTTTGCTCATAATTTGCTTGTGTATTCGATGGATTATCGTACTGATTGACATACCAACCATTTGGTGTTTCTTTTGCCAAGCGTTTCGAAACAGAATAATAAGAACGTGGATCATCTGGCTCGACATCCGTAGGACAAACCACAACTTTTGCACCAACAGCGCGCAAAATATCCATTTTCTCTTTTGATTGTTTGTCTGTAATCACACAAATTAATTTATAACCTTTGATTACTGCAGCCAATGCCAATCCCATTCCAGTATTACCAGAAGTTCCTTCGATAATAGTTCCTCCAGGAAGCAAACGACCGTCTTTCTCTGCATCTTCTACCATTTTCAATGCCATACGATCTTTACATGAATGACCTGGATTGAAATATTCAACCTTTGCTAAAACAGTACATGGTAAATCTTTTGTTATCTTATTAATTTTAACCAAAGGCGTGTTTCCTATGGTTTCTAAAATATTATTTGCGTATTTCATTTTTTTCTGATTTTAAAATTAAATGGTTAATTTTTATCTAAAATTAATTGCTTTAGCCGGAGTAATTTTAGATATCATGTACGAAGGCAAAAGTAATACAATTGCACAAACTAATAAAGCTCCAGCATTTAATAATATAATTGTTCCAAAATCTAAATAGACTGGAGCAGTCGATAAATAATAATTTTCTGCAGGAAGTTGGATGATTTCGAAATGTTTTTGAGCTAACAACAAACCAAGCCCTATTACATTACCAGCAATCAATCCAGGTAACATAATAAATAAGGCGTAATTGATGAATAACTTTCGGATACGCCAATTGGTTGCTCCAAATGCTTTTAAAATTCCTATCGAATGTGTTCGTTCTAATATTAAAATCAATAAAACCATCACCATATTGATGACAACAACAAAAAGCATAATAAAGACAATAATGACAATATTCTTATCAAAAATGGTGATCCAATCGTTAATCTGAGCAAAAGAAGCAGTTGCCGATTCTGCATACAAGTTATATGGTATTTTCGCTTGAACTAATTTTGCAACAGGATCAATATTTTCTACATCGTTCACAAATAACTCAAAACCACCAACAGTTGCCGAATCCCAACGATTCAGGCGCTGTACATGCTTGATATCTCCAAACATGATTTGATCATCAAAATTTTTGATATCTGTTTTAAACAATCCAGAAATGGTAAATCGACGATAAATTGGTTTTGTATCTTCTTGAATGAAATACATCACAAACGAACTGTCAATATCCAATTTCATTTCATCTGCAATCTTTTCTGATAATAAAACCTCATCCATAATCGAATCTTTATTGATTCGAGGAAAGTGTCCTTTTACCAAAAATTTTTCGAACCGAACCGAATCAAAGTCTGTTCCAACTCCCTTAAAAACAACTCCACTAAAGTTTTCTTTGGTGCGAATCACACCACTTTTATTCGCAATTGCTTGTACATGTTCAATCGCTGGAATGGATTTGAAGGTTGGATAAAAAGTTTGGTTAATCGTTAACGAATCCGAATTTAACGAGGTATTGCTATTGTAATTTCTAATGGTAATATGCCCATTAAAATCAGCCAACTTTTCTTTAATTGCCTTCCTTGCACCAACACCAGTGGAAATCGTCACCAAAGAAACGATTAAACCTAATGCTACGGCAATTTGACCTACACGAATAATGATACTCGATAAGTTATTTTTAGTATTTTTACCAAGCGCAATTTTTTTTGAAAACCACCAAGAAAAACTCAAATTATATATTTTTTTAAGATTAAAACTAACTTTAGGCTTTATCTTTCGCCTAAATTCAAATGATGAAAAACGAAATGAAAAACTTTGTCAAATATACATCAATTGCTTTACTTCTAAGTATTCCTTTTTTTAGTATTGCTCAAACTTTAAATCAAACAAATTCTACTTCTACAAATGAAATAAATGGTTTAGAAATTGGGTTGGGTGCAGAAAATGTGATGCAATATTTACCACTATTAAAAGATAAAAAAGTTGGAGTTGTATCTAATCAAACTGGAATTCTTAGAAAAATTTTAAAGAAAAAACCTTCTGATTATGACTATAAAAATACAATTCATATTGTTGATTTTTTAATTGATAATGGAATAAATGTTACTAAAATATATTCTCCAGAACATGGCTTTCGTGGAGATGCAGATGCTGGTGCTAAAATAAAATCTGGTATTGATGCGAAAACAGGTTTACCAATTGTTTCACTTTATGGTGACAATAAAAAACCGAAAGCTAATCAAATTGCAGATGTAGATGTATTGGTTTTTGACATGCAAGATGTAGGAGCACGTTTTTACACCTATATTTCGACTTTACATTATGTAATGGAAGCTGCGGCTGAAAATGGTAAAAAAATAATTGTATTGGACAGACCAAATCCAAATGCACATTATGTAGACGGACCTGTAATGAAAAATGAGTATAAATCGTTTGTTGGGATGCACAATGTTCCGATTGTTTATGGAATGACCATTGGTGAATATGCGCAAATGATTAACGGTGAAGGTTGGTTAGCGAATGGCATAAAAGCAAATTTAGAAATCGTTCCTTTGCTTAATTACACACATCAATCTACTTATCATTTACCCGTAAAACCTTCTCCAAATTTACCAAATGCACATGCAATTAATTTGTATCCGAGTACTTGTTTATTTGAAGGCACAAATGTAAATGAAGGACGAGGTACAACTTTTCAGTTTCAGGTTTATGGTTCTCCTTTTTTGAAAAATATGCCGTTTCAATATACACCTGTTTCTAAACCTGGCGCAACAAGTCCAAAATTTAAAGATCAAGTGTGTTATGGTGAAGATTTATCTGATGTATCGTATCAATCATCTATTAATTTGAAATGGTTAATTAATGCGTATAAAAACAATACAAAACAACCTTTTTGGACGATGAATGGAAAAAAATTATGGATCGATCAACTTTCTGGAACAGATGAATTGCGTAAACAAATAGAAGCTGGCCTATCGGAAGAAGAAATAAAAGCAACTTGGCAAAAAGATTTGGAAGCATTCAAAAAAATAAGATCAAAATATTTGATTTACAAAGATTAAGCAATGTACAGAAATACAAATTCCAACTCAGATAAAAGTTGGGATTTGTATTTAATTTTATGAATTTAAGATTTTTCACCTACAACTTCAGCAATTGCTATACCCATATTTCTCACTTTTTCGTAGAGTTTTGTTGAACCTTTTTCTAATTCAATTGTTACTCTACCTTCACGCGCTTTTATTTCCAACACATCGCTTTCTCGCCAAACATAATTTTTTCCTTCTATAATTGGTTTACCAAACGTTTTTTCTATTTCTTTAATTGCTTTTGCTGATTTTGATCTATCAAAAATTACAGAATAAGAATACACTTCATTACTATCACTTACACTTACCGAAACATTAGAATGCGTTGTTGAACTTGATGTTTTTGAACTGGCATAAGATGTAGCCGTTTGTCCATTAACTAAGCTTGTACAAAAAACTACAGCGATTAAAATTATCTTTTTCATGTTTTTTTTTTATAAAAGTCTAAAAAAGATTAATTTATATTGGTTAATGCACGGTTAACGAAGAGTTAATATAAAAAACTCCAAGCAAATTTTGGAGTTTCTATTTTAAGAATTGACTTTATTTATATTTTTTATAGCCATAATTTTTTCTCCTAAATTTTTGATTTTCATGACAATTTCTTGGTTATCATTACTCTTTTGAATCTCTATTTTAAGAAAATTTTTATTCAAAATAATTTCAAAACTACCTCTTCCAGACCAAACAAAATCATTATTTTCAATTGTTGGAGTGCCTAATTCTTTTTCGATTGTGTTTTTGATGATCTCTGTTTTCTCTGAATTAAAAGTTCCTTTTACTGAAAAAAAAGTATCCGTATTACTCGCTCGTAATTGTGCAAATACTGAAAACGAAAGGATAGTTAGAATAAAACATAAATATTTTTTCATAACAATTGATTTAAAATATATTCACTAATATAATCAAAAATAAACTTATAGTCGTTTATTAATTACTTGTTTTTTTTTATAAATCAATTAAAGTGGGTTTGTTAAAATTCATTTAAAACCTCAATTGATAAAAATTCTCCCGTCATCGAGTCAAAGGAAAAGATACAATTTTCTCGTTTATAATCATTTGTCAAACGATTGGGATCATTATTATTAATTCTCTCGTAAAGTTCATTTTTCCGAATTTGTATTTCATCCGTAATACGTTTCAATTCAAAAATATTTTCACCCTCATATACTTTACAAATTGGGTTTGGAGAAAGATAAAATTTAATCGCACTTATTCTACCGTTAACAATTTTAATCGATATTCCTTTCTCTTTATAAAGTAACGTTTTCTCATTCGTCACATGTTGTTCAATAATTTCAGAATCAAGTTCTGCTTGAAATGATCGAAATAAATCGTCATTCTCAGTTTTTCCAATTAAAGAAAAGTAATTATTTGGATTGCCTTGAAATGTATTCATATCTCTATTTTTTTCAAAATTAAAGTTTACAAAAAAACCTTTCCAAAAAAGAAAGGTTTTTATTCATATTTTTAGAAAAATCTTAGTTTTCTTTCAAATAAACACCATCAGCTTCAAAATTATATTGCAACTGAGGTTTTGTTATTTTAGCAATCTCTTCTTTTGTTTTTCCAGCATCTTCTGCATAATGACGTAATTTCTCTACAGAAATCTCGCTAACAAAAGCTTTTCCATGAACTACAACATTGGCTTTCTCACCATCTAAAGGCATAAAAAATCCGTAATCTTTGAAACGAACAAATGATTGTTCTTCTCCTTTTCCAAGATCAACTTTCATCCAACAACCTTTCTTTTTACAAACAGATTCTATTGTTGATACGAACTGAACATTTTCTAAAGCATCTCCGTTTTTCATGTTATCGAATAACTTTGCAAGTTCGTTTTTAGTCAATGTGTTCTTAATTTCGAATGATTCTCCATATACTTGATACGCATATAAATCATCTATTTTAGCTGTTCCATTTTCTAAAATTTTCGCTTGTGACTTTGAAGCTTTTTCTGTTTTAGCTTTACTTTCTTTTTTCGTTTGAGCATTTGTTGCTAATGCAAAACATGTTAAAGCACAAAAAGTTAAAATATATTTTCTCATTCTATCCTAATTTAATTCAAATTTAAATAATTATCCATTAACAACTTTATATTAGGATAAGAATTTTCTAATAACTGAGGAATTTCACTTTCTTTTCTCCATTCTACCGACTCTATTCCTTCTTCAGTTTGTGGCAAAGGTAATTCTACTCCATCGTAAAAAACTTCGAACCAAAATGTTTCTTTTATAATGTATTCTCTCAAAAAATAAATATGAAAAGTTGGCATCAAAAATCGTTTCAATTCCAGATTTGTAAGACTACATTCTTCCTCAATTTCACGAATTGCAGATTCTTCTCTCGACTCTCCTTCTTCCATTTTCCCTTTTGGTAGATCCCATTTTCCGAGTCTGAAAATAAACAAATAATCATCTTTTGGATTGCGAACAATTCCGCCTGCAGCCTGTATATGTTTGTAATATTTTAAGAATTTCGTCCAAACAGTTTCAATATCATCACTAAAAATATTCACTAAATTAGAAGCTTTTGAAGATAATAAATGAACCGATTCATCGAATTGAGCTTCATTTTGAAACAATATATTTTTTGCTTCTGGATTGGATTGGTTGCTGAAAGTTAACAAACTTTCATTAAAAAAAACTTTGTACATTTGAACGATTTGTTACAAATTTATAAAAAACTCACAAGGATATGAAGGTAAATACGAATAAAGTCCGTTTAGCAAAAAATCAGCAAGATGCGTACATTTTTTTGTTGGACATGAAAAATTATGAGCAATTGATGCCAAATGATACAAAATCTTTCGAAATTCACGAATCTGGAAAAGGTTTTACAGTTGGTGTTGGTGCTTTACCAAAGGTTGGTATGCGTTTGAAAGAAACAGTTGAGCCGTCAAAAATTATTTTTGAATCTCCTGCACCTGCTTTTGAATATACATTGACAATTTCGATTGAAGCGGTTGATGATCATTCATCTGATGTTACATTAGACTTTGACGGAAACTTCAATATGATGATCGAAATGATGGCAAAAAAACCATTGACTTCTTTTATTGAAACGATTGCAGAAAATTTAGGTAAAATAGGTTAATCTATTCCTATCAAAATTCTGTGGATAATTGGATAAATTTTCCGAAAAAGGAATTGATGCTCGAAATTTATTTAAGCGAGCAAAATATGGATGATGTAATTCTATTATTTTGGAATCAAATTAAAACATCTCCTGAGATTTGGTTATGCAAAGATGTTATAGAAGATAATTTTTGGGCAATTGCGCATCATCAAAATTTTGTGATTTGGTACAATGATATCGAAGAAGGTTTTAATCTTTCGAGGTTTAAAACGAAAGGTCAAATCTTAGAATATCGTGCTTTTAAAAACGAATTAAATGCTGCAATAATTGCACTCAAAAACAAAATCGAAATTATTTAAACAAAAAAACCAGAAGTAAACTTCTGGTTTTTTTTGTTTTATATCTCAAATGATTAAATCATTGATTTTTCGTAACGTTTACGATCATTTTCTTTTAAGTGAATTTTACGTAAACGGATAAAGTTTGGAGTAACCTCAATACATTCATCAGCTTGGATATATTCCATACATTCTTCTAAAGTCATTTCGATTTTAGGAGCGATAGAAGATGAATCATCTTTACCAGCTGCACGAATATTATTCAATTTTTTAGCTTCAACAACGTTTACAACTAAGTCATTGTTACGAGAATGCTCACCTATAATCATCCCTTCGTAAACCTCTTCACTTGGCTCGATAAAGAATTTTCCACGGTCTTGTAATTTATCGATAGAATAAGGAGTAGAAACACCTTGATCTTTAGAAATGATTACACCTGCAGAACGTCCAGCAATAGCTCCTTTGAAAGGTTTGTATGCTAAGAAATTGTGCGCCATTACAGCTTCACCAGCAGTAGAAGTTAACATCAACGAACGTAAACCGATTAATCCACGAGATGGAATTTCGAATTCTAAATGTTGCATTCCTTCTTTCGCTTCCATTACTAATAAATCTCCCTTACGTTGTGTAACTAAATCGATAGCTTTAGATGAAAAATCGTCTGGAACATCAATTACTAATGTTTCGTAAGGCTCACATTTAACTCCATCAATTTCCTTGAAGATAACTTGTGGTTGACCAACTGTTAACTCATACCCTTCGCGGCGCATAGTTTCGATTAATACAGATAAGTGCATGATACCACGTCCATATACTAATTGTGTATTCGAATCGTCTGTTGGCTCTACACGTAAAGCTAAGTTACGCTCTAATTCGTCTGTTAAACGGTCTACTAAGTGACGAGAAGTAACAAATTTACCATCTTTACCAAAGAATGGAGAGTTGTTAATACCGAATGACATATTCATTGTAGGTTCGTCGATATGCATTACTGGTAATGGCTCTGGATTCTCTGGGTCTGCAATAGTATCTCCAATTTGGAAACCATCGATACCAACCACAGCACAAATATCTCCCGCTTTTACTTCAGTCGCTTTTACTTTACCTAAACCAGAGAATGTGTACAATTCTTTGATTTTATGTTTTTTGAATGATCCGTCAGGTTTTGTTAATGCAATCCAATCACCTTCTTTTATCTCACCACGAGTTACTTTACCTACTGCAATACGTCCTAAGAATTTAGAATAATCTAACGATGTAATTTGCATTTGTAAATCTCCTTCGTGAGCTTCTGGAGCTGGAACGTGCTCTAAAATACCATCCATTAAAGGTGTAATATCTTCTACACGTACATTCTCAGTGTTGAACCATCCTTGTTTAGAAGAACCATAAAATGCAGGGAAGTCTAATTGCTCTTCTGTTGCATCAAGGTTAAAGAATAATTCGAATACTTTATCATAAACTTCGTCAGGACGACAGTTTTCTTTATCTACTTTGTTTATAACAACCAATGGTTTTAAACCTAACTCTAAAGCCTTACTCAAAACGAAACGTGTCTGAGGCATAGGGCCTTCAAAAGCATCGACTAATAAAATTACACCATCAGCCATTTTCAATACACGCTCTACTTCTCCACCGAAATCCGCGTGACCAGGAGTATCAATTACATTAATCTTAACACCTTTATAATCTACCGAAGCATTTTTTGAAAAGATCGTAATCCCTCTCTCGCGCTCGATATCATTGTTATCCATGATTAACTCACCTGACTCTTGGTTTTCTCTGAAAACGTGTCCACTGTGAAGAATTTTGTCAACCAATGTAGTTTTACCGTGGTCAACGTGTGCGATAATCGCAATATTTCTAATGTTTTGCATCCTTGAAAATTATGGGTGCAAATTTACGACAAATTTATTTTTTATTACTATACTTTTTATTTTATTTAATTTTAACTATAATATATTTAGAAAAATTTAATTTTAATAAATACTTTTTACTAAAACATTGATTTATTTGCAAATTGATTAATAAAAAATGGATTTAAAAAAGTTAATAATAAATCATTTTATTGGATATTTCTACTAAAATAGCTTTTTCTCCTAAAAATATAGCTTCTTATGAAAACAAAAAGTCAAGTTATATATAACTTGGCTTTTGTGACTCGTCTGAGGTTCGAACTCAGGACCCCGAAATTAAGAGTTTCGTGCTCTACCAGCTAAGCTAACGAGTCCTTAAAAAACACAACAAAATCGTCTTGATTTGCTTTACAAATTTCATTCAGAAAGATGTTTTAATAAATATAAAACTATCTTTTTCATCAATTTAACCTATAAAAGAAAATAATAATCGCTGTATCCTATTTTTAGATTGCACTTTATCTAATTCCAGTATAACAAATCATTTCAATTTTAACATAAAAAAAACCTTCAGTAATGCTGAAGGTCTTAAAATTATTTTGTTTGTGTTATTGCTTGAGCAGCTTCTTGTTTTGCTTTTTCTTCTTCTAATGCTTTTTGATAATCATCAAATTCATCATCCGACTCATCCAAATCTTCTTTGTGGTATTTTCCAACCTCAACCTCAAATGTATCTGCAGGACCAGTAATCTTGATTGGAATTCCGATAATTCCAAAAGGCGGCAAGCCAAGACGCATCCCAAGGTTCATATAACCATCTAAGGTTACTTGACCTTCTATTCGAGGACGGAAACCTGCAATTTTAAATTTTGTACGATTTATAGTGATGACATTATTTTCGATCTTTGTTTTTAAATTAACTTTTTTCAAATTCGCATCATGCAAAGCATCTGTGGAAGTCTTTTCGGCAACCGTATTAAATACTTTAAAACCTAAGAATTTAATATCCTCAAGCATAAAACTACCTTCGCCTTTAATCGTTTTCATTTTCGGAAACATATCTGCTCCCAAATCTCCTTGTAGCTGATAATCCATCGACACTTTTCCATGTGCATTTTCTGCCGCACTTGCCAATTCTCTAAATAACGTAATCTCATGATAAGCACGTTGAATATCAAAATTATTGGCTTTTATATTGAAATCAAATTTGGCTTTTCTTGCATTTGTTGGCACGTAATTACCGTTCATCGTAAATTCTGAACCAATCAAATTAAATTTCGTATTTTGAAGTGATAAATTCCCTTGTTTCAATCCTAAATCTCCACTAAAATATTGGAGTATTATATCCTTAAACAATACTTCTTTCGCTTTTCCTTTTATCGATAATTCAACATTTTTTGGTAACAACACCACTCCTTCTTCTGCTGTTGCTGAATTAGAAGAAGTTTCACCAGAATTAAACGCCATAAAATCATCAATATTTACTCGATTAGTTTTAAAATTTATCGTTCCTTTTAACGTTTCATTCTCTTTTAATGCGTAATTAATATAATTAGAAACCTCTCCATCAAACACAAAAGAATTGCGTTTGTAGCGCGCTTTTACATCTTTAAAAGTTAACTGACTACCTTCGAATCGGAAATCTCCTTGCTTAACAATAAATTTACTTGGAAAGAACTTTGTATTGATTTTGATGTTCTCTATTTTCACATATCCTTTGTTCTGAAAACTTTCTAAAGGCGCTCCATTGTTTCCTTTTATTCCAAAATTTGTTTCAATCAAACCATCTACATCTATGCCTTCTACAGGAAATAATTTATATATATTCGCTAAATTCAATTCACCTTTCGAGTGAATACTATAATCCAAATTATTTAAGTTTTTCAGATTTGCATTGACCTTAAAAGGTTTCCCTGCCAATGTAAAAGAAATCGGTAAAACATCTATTGATAAATCGTTAAACGAACCTCTACCCGATTTTATATGCGTTTCTACTGTAAAATTTTCTAATGGTAAATTTGGATATTCGTTCAGTTTAATAAAACCATTTTTCAATTTTACTACTGTATTGGTAACGGGTACTTTTTTTCGTTTTGGTTCGTATGTTCCATTCGCTTTCATTTTCATATACAAATCACCACGCATCTCAATATTTTTCAACGGATAGATTTTATAGATATCTTCTAAATGAACTTTAGCCGCAAAATCAGCATTAATCGGAAAATTGGTTAGATTCTTTAATTCTAATCGTCCAATCATAAAATTATCCATTGCTTTAGCATCTATTTGATGAATTAAAACAGCCGTATTTTTATAATTTCCGTCCTTATTTTGCATGGACATTTTCATATTAATATAATCCAAAGCAGCAGGCATTTCATTCATTTTGAAATACCCATTTTCTAAGTTTGCTTTTAGATTAAATGTTGGTATTTTCTGTTTTGATTTTTTTACATTCTGAATAATTGAACCTTTCCAGTTTCCTTCTAAATTCAGCACACCTTTTGCATCAAATTGATTAAAACCTGTCGCATTTTTCAACGCTTCTAAATCTACATTTGCCTGAATAACACCTTCTGAAAACATTGTTTTTCCAGACGAATACGTAAAATTTGTTTTCGTTATACCATCCAATAATTTGAAATCAAGATTCTCTACTTTTACACGCATTTTTTCTGGATCTAACGCATATAAATCAATCGTAGAAATAAGATTAATATGTTGAATTGGCGAAGATGATTGTTTATAGTTTAATGAACCCTCATCAATTTTGACTTCAATATGTATATCTGGATTTTCTTTAGTTTCGTTATTCATCGTTCCTTTCATGGTAAAAAGAATCGATGATTCTCCATCCATTTGGATATCTTTCGCCCATTCTTGGTACATCTCCGGAACAATTGCTGGAATATGTTTCATTTCATTTTTATCCGAAGAAATCGTCAAATCAAAAATAATTTTTTCAGCTGGCATCAACAAAGAACCTTTTAACGAAAACGGAAATTGACCTAATTGAAGTTTATTATCAATAAAATAAAAAGATAAATTATTCAGATCTATTTTCGAATTAATTGTTCCTTTCAAAGGCAAGTTTTTTACATACTTTTGCTCATCAAAACTAAAATTGACCTTATCAATTGCTGCATCAGCATTTAATGTTAATTCGTTTTGAGTTAAGTCAATTAAACCATCGTAATTCAATTGATCTAATTTTAGGTATGTTTTCGATGATTGATCATCAAACAAAAAGTTTGAATCAGAAATTTTGAAATTATTTAATGCTAAGCCAACACTTGTTTCATCTTCTTTTTCAACCTCATCTGAAGGAACAGTTATAGCATAATTATGACGCCCTAAACTATCTATTTTCAAATTAATTGCTGCTTGATGAATAAACAATTCATTGAAAATAATTTTATCCTCGAACAATGTTTTGATATCAACACCAAGCGCAATTTCTTTTGCTGAAATTAAATTTTCTGTCTGATATGGCATCGAACCTTTGATTGAAGAATCGGTAAGTGTTACGGTAAGTTTTGGAAAATGACGAAAAAAAGACACATCTAAATCCTTAAAATCAACCGCTGTGTTGATGTAATTTTTAGCAACCTCTTTTATTCCATTATTAATTTGTTCCTTAAAAAAATAAGGCGACACATATAAAACCAATGCAATTCCTCCCAAAGAAATTCCTGTAATTTTCATTACTTTCATGACTTTTGAAAGAATCGTTTTTTTCTTCTTCATACTTCTAAAAATCGGTGGAACAAAGTAACTGAGAATCGAGTTGATTAGAAAATAATAAGAAACTTAATTACAGCGACTTTTATCATATAAATCTTAGAGTATTTTACTCTTCAATTCTTATTTTAAAACGAACAAAAGTAAATAGAATCTATTCAAATTATGTCTTTTATTATATAAAGAAATTAATAAAGTGTCTTTGGTTTTGTTTTTGCATATTGTTAAAACTAAATTTTATACAATGAATATTAAATATTCTTTAATGCCATTAATTGGAAGTGCTCTATTACTTCTTTCTTGTCAAAATGCGAAAGCTGATTCTAATCAAGAAACAACAGATATTGAAACTGTAAATAAAGATAGTGTCCAACATTATGATTTACTTATTGGTTCTTGGGAAGATTTATCAAGTAGTGCTTTACATTTTTCTATGTTTGAAGATGGTAGTGCACAATCTGATAATATGGCAACTTTGCTTTATAAATCTTGGCATGTAGAGAATAATGTACTCTCTTTAGTTGCTGAAAGTATTGGAAACAAACAGTCGTCTATAGATACAATATCCTATTCAATAGTTGAATTGAATAAAGATGCCATGAAATTAAAACAAGGAAATACGGTTTTAACTTTTAAGAAAGTTGCTGATAAAACACGTATTGACACTTCTAAATGAACTACACAAACTGTAGAAGGTGCTTTAACTTTTGGACATGAAACAAGAACTTTTAAACCTTGTGGTAGCAGTAACGTATATTGGGTTTCTGACGCTACAGGAAAATTAAAAGATATATACGCTCAACTTACAAAAGGAAAAGAGCCATATACGGCTGTATCAGCTCAACTTATTATCAAAGACAAAGGAAAGAGTACCGAAGGTTTTGCGGCTTCTTATCAAAGCGTATATGAAGTCATCGATATTGTAAGTATAACAGAAACCTCTTCTAAAGATTGTCGTAATTAATCTCACAATTAAGAAAATAAAAAAAACTGCATTGGGTAATATAAAAATATCACTAAATGCAGTTTTTATCTATTAGACTTCCATTAATTGTAGAAACTTCTAACAGTTAAATTATAGAATAAAAAAAGGGACAATTCTTAAAAGAAAGATTGTCCCTGTTTGTGACCTGGCTGGGGCTCGAACCCAGGACCCCAACATTAAAAGTGTTGTGCTC
>NZ_CALGVK010000021.1:0-8779 GCF_937930195.1 uncultured Empedobacter sp. | reverse complement strand
ATTATTTAACGAGTATTTGGATAAATACAAGCAAAGTGTACGTCAAAATAACAGAGGATTAGGATCTAAAGGTTTGGCAGATGCTACTCTTGGTATAAGTTCTAAGCTAAGTACATTTCGTTTTTTTAATAAAGAGGTAGCAATTGTAGAAGGTTTATTATCAAAACCAAAAGACGTTGCTTACATTGATTCTATAAGTTTAAATGATGTTTCTGTAACTATTTTAGAACATGGTTTGACACGAATAAATCAATCTAAACGTACACGACCAACAGATGAATTTCCTGTTTGTGTATTCGATGGAGATTTCATTTCATTTGTTCCTGTTTCTTCTGGTAAAGCTATTTTATCAGGAATTCGATTTCCTAAAAAGCCAAAATGGACTTATAGAGAAATTGGGAATGGATATGTGTTTAATCCATCTGCAGGTGATTTTCAAGATGTGGAATTGCATGAAACTGAAATTCCATCTATTGTATATAGTTTGTGTTCTTTAATTGGAATCAGATTAAAGGATAATGAAGTTAATCAGGTTATGGAATTATTAAAAGATAAGAAATTCCAAAAAGAAAATATGTAATTAAATTATGTCTACAGAAAATCCAAATCACAATCCACTCTTTCAATACATTTCGATACAAGATTTTGTGAATGATTTTATATTATCACAAGGTCAAGATTCTTATGTAGTGAATGAAAATCCAACATTGGTTTTATTTCATGCAAGAAAAGGATTGCAAGAATTGACTTTTAATACGTTGAAAGAAATAAAAGCAATTGAAGTTGAGATGTTTGCGAATGGTTTAATTTACTTACCATCTGACTTTGTAGGATTAGTACGTTTATCATACGTTGATGAAAAAGGAAATGCGCATGTATTGATTAAAGATGACCGCACTACACTTGGATCATCTTATTTACAAGATCATGAATACAATTTATTGTTGGATCATGAAGATAAACCATTGGAAGCTGATCGTACAGAAAGTACACGACCAAAGGTGAAAGAAGTTAATTTCGATTTAGGATGTAAGGACAAAAATTTGTTGGCAAAAGGGGATTATGTTTTTGATAAAGCTAATGCAACGATAGCTTTTTTAAATGTATTGCCTTCTGAATTGTTTTTAGTTGAATATTTTTCAGATGGATCTAATGAAGATAAGATTCACAAATTTGCTGAAGATGCTTTGTACAATTATGTTTATTGGAAATTGATTTCGAATAATAGAAATGTTCCTCAGAATGAAAAAATAAGTGCAAGACAAGAGTTTTACAATTTAGAACGAATTGCAAAAAACAGATTGAATCCATTATCATGGACAGAATTACGAAACATTTATACTAATTAATTATGCGTGTAACAAGGTATTTTTCTAATGGTACAATGAATAAGGACACGGATGAGCGAATTGTTCCGAATGGTCAATATATTCATGCTGAAAATATACGAGTTAATATAAATGAATCTGGTACGGGCGGTGTAGTTACCAATATAAAAGGTACAGTATTGTTATCTTCTATCAGTAGTTTAAATAATGGTGTTGATTTTACAAACCCTGTTGTAATAGGAGAAGGAAGAGATACTGATGATTGGTGTATTTATGTTTTATTTAAAACAGATGAAGCTGATTTGTTAGTTGAATACAATTATAAAGAAAAGACACTAAGTCGAGTGTTGCAAGGAGATTTAGGGTTAGATGAAAATTATTTAGTCAATGAATTAAATGTTATCAAAGATTCTGTTACAGGTAATAAATATTTAGCATGGACAGATAACTTAAATCCTATTCGTTTTATTAATGTATCACGTTGTAAATTATTTTCAATAGGAGGTTTCGAGGAAGAAGATATTTGTTTAATAAAAAAGCCACCTATTTTTGAGCCAAAGATAGAGTTGTCTTATACAGATACTTTTGAAGAAAATTTTATTGAAGATAAATTTTTACATTTTGCTTATCGTTATCAATATTTAGATGGCGAATATTCTGCCTTATCACCATTTTCATTGGCTGGTTTTGAGCCTAAAGACTTTTATTTGAAGTATGATACAATGGAAAATGAAGGTATGGTGAACCGTTATAATAAAATTGACATTTATTTTAATACAGGTAGTAAGCGAGTAAAATCAATTGATTTAGTTTATAGAGAAAGTGGTAATAATACCATTTATAAAATCCAAAGTTACCAGAAGTCGAAAGAAGGTTGGGGAGATGATGAAGAAGTTTCTATTCCTTTTTTTAACAATAAAATTTATTCTGTTCTTCCTGAAAAGGAATTGTATCGTTTGTATGATAATGTACCATTGGTTGCGCGTGATTTAACTGTTATTGGAAATTCGTTGGTTTTATCAAATTACAAACAAGGCTATGATATGATTGATTCAAATCATAACAAAGTATCAGTAGATTATGAACTTAAGTTGATACAGCAAGCGAACAAAGATATTGTCATTGGATTTAGTTCGGATGTAATTACTTTTTCGTTAGATTTTTCAAATGTTGTATTTGATTTAGGATCTAAAATTTCTATATCGTTAAGTTTTATTGAAACAGAATATGAATTAAATTCATTGGTTACTGCGTCATATATTCTTAAGCATACAGCAAAAGATTTTGATGAGTTTTATACACAAGAAGGAGTTGATTTTGTTCAGTTTTTAACAACAGAAATAAACAAACAATTTGAGAATAATTTAAGATGGACATCTGTTCGTTTACCAAATCATTCGTTTGGTTACTTTGATCATTTAATAGGATCTGTATTATCTGATCGAATTGACAATGTTTTAAAATTTATTACACCACGAGTAGTTTATAAAGTAGATTCATTTGATTTAGAAGGAGGGGAATTACCTGGAGGAGAAACTGAGCCAGCTTATGCATATGTAACGACTGAAAATTTCAAATTATTTGATGATGGTAATACCACTATAAAATTATCTTCATTAGGAAGTTTCCGTTCTTTAAAATCAAATCGAGATTATGAATTAGGTCTTGTTTATGTAGATGATTTCGGTCGCCAATCGAGTACGCAAGTATGTAAAAATAACACGTTATTCATTCCTATTTCTGCAAGTACGAGTAATAATAAAATAGAGGTATTGTTGAAAAACAAACCACCTAAATGGGCAACATCTTATCGTTTTGTTTTAAAATCAGTAAAAGAATCTTATCAAAATTTTTTCAGTACTGTTTTTTACGAAGAAGGTTTATACCGATGGTTAAAAGTTGAAGGTGCGAATAAAAATAAGATTGAAGAAGGTGATGTTATTGTCATCAAATCTGATAAATATGGTTTGATTGAAAATTTAGTAAAAACAAAAGTTTTAGAAGTAAAATCACAACCCGAGAATTTTATATCAGACAATGAATTAGCGACAGGAAATGAAATCAAGGAATCAGCTGGCTTATATATAAAAATAAAACCGAGAGGATTTAATCTTGATTATGGAGAGGGAACATTGCGAGAGTTTACAGGAGGTTCTCATACTATGTCACCTGTTGAAACTTATACGTCACCTGAGTTCTCTACGGTAATAGATGGGGTTAAGACACCAATAAAGATTGGAGCAGGAAGTAGAATAAGAATTTACATTCAGTTCAAACGAAATAGTGCGAATTTGGGTGGTGTTTCAAGTTTTAATCATGAATATGAAAAAGAATTTGATGTTCAAGAATCAGCAGATAGTTTTAAGGAATGGTTTGAGAAGGAAGTAACAGACTTAGGAAGATTTGGAAAAGAATATACTTTTCATGGAACTAATTCTGAGGGGATTTATGGTGTAGGTTACGGATTTAATTCTGATGGAAGTAAGTTTTTTGCTCGTTCAAATAGAGGTGGTAGTGGTGGTAAAAGTGTAATAACTACTATTCGTATCGATTTGTTTAATGTAGATGGAGGATCTATTTTATTTGAAACGGACAAGAAAACTGATACAGTTGATTTGTATTATGAAACTGGTCAAACATTCAAGATTGAAAATAATCTTCATTTAGGAAATGTTCAGAATCAAAGTGAAACAGAAGATGCAAAAATATTATTAGCTATATTCAATTGTTTTTCTTACAAAAAAGGCGTTGAAAGTTACCGTATAAAAGATGATTTTATAGGAAATGCCTTAACTACTGATTTGCGACCTACAACTGTATTAAATGACGAATATAAACAAGAGCATAAATTTTCGTCTTTAACATGGAGCGGAAACTATGAAGAAGAAACAAGCGTTAATCGTTTGAATGAATTTAATCCTGCATTAGCAAACTTCAAGAAATTAGAAGATTCTTATGGTGAAATCACTCGTTCTATATCAAAAGATAACAACTTGATTGTTTTTCAGAATGATAAAGTTTCTAATTTATTATATGGTAAAAAAGCGTTATTTAATCAAGATGGTACAGCTAATATTGGAGCATCTGATTTGATGTTTGGGGATCAAATTCCTTATACTGGAGAATATGTATGTTCAAGTCCAGAATCAATTGTTAAGAATAGAAATTCAATCTTTTTTATTGATCGTAAGAGAGGAACGCCATTAAAATTGACTGAAGCAGGTTTGAATGATATTTATGGTTACTACTATGAAGGAGAGAATATCCGTAGAGATATGCTTTCGAATGATTTTATTTCGATGTGCCGAGAACATTTTGATTCAAAATTTTATGGTTCGTTTGATGCAGAAAATAAAGAATATATCTTAACTGTAAGGTCAGAAGATTATACTAAAACAATAGCTTATACGGATAGAGGAAATGGTTGGAGTTGTGAGTATTCATTTGTTTCTGATCAGTTAACTAATTTAAACAATCGATTGGTTGGAATAAAAGATGGTGTGTTTTACGAGCATAACATTTCATCTGAATACAATACCTTTTATGGTGTTTCTTATCCAAGTCGTATTGTATCATTGTTTAATGATTATCCATCTGATGTAAAGGTTTACAATGCATTTAATATAGAAGGTAATACTGCATGGGATTCAATTTCTATGAAAACTAATTTAACAGAAACCTCTATTCAAAAAGATGATTTCCGATATATAGAAGATGAATGGTATTCTGTGATAAAGCGAAATACAAAAGAGCATATTAATTCACTTTCCGTTCATGGAATTGGGGAGGTTTTCTCTGTATTTTCATCTACTATCATTATGAAAAATGATATTCCATCTGGAGTTTCAATTGGTGATAAAGTATATATCAATAATAATGAAACATTGTTAGGAGAAATTATTTCAATAGAAGGAAATAAACTAAAGTTTACAACAATAGATACAATGCCAATTCCGAATGATTTTCTTTTTTCGAAGAAAAATACATCTATAACAGGAGGAAGTATGCGAGGTTATTATTTACAATTTGATATGTCTATTAATAGCAATCAAAAGGTAGAATTATACAATGTTAATGCAGAAATTTCAAAAAGCAACCCATGATAGAAATATTACAACTTACAGAACAAGATTATCCTACGATTAGTAAATGGTGGGAAGAATATCATCATTCACCTTTTATGCCACAAAGTTGCTTACCTGATAATGGTACAGGAGGATTGATGTTGTATAAAGATAAAATTCCAATTGGATGTGGTTTTGTTTATCGTACGAATAGTTTAATTGCATGGGTAGAATATGTTGTATTTAATAAATCATATCGAGGAGAAGATCGAAATGATTTGTTATTAGAATTGATTAAGCAGTTGGAGTATTTTGCAAAAATAAACGGAGCAAGTGTTTGTTTTACAGTTACTGCAAGTGAGAGTTTGATTGACAAATACAAACAAAATGGTTGGAAAGGAGATAAACAACCATCTTATGAATTTATAAAAATAATAGCGTAATGGGAGTAATAACATCAGCAGCTATAGGCGCAGTAGGAGTTGGAATGTCAGTAGCTAAAACTATTAGTGAAAACAATAAGCGAAAAGAATACGAAAAAGGGATTAACAATTATGATCGTCAAGAATTGAAAAATCCTTATGATAATTTACAAGTTAGTCGTAAAGGAACAGATTTAGCTTTACAAGAAAATGCACGAAACTCTGCTAATATGGTAGAAGCAATGCAAGGAGGAGGAATCAATGGGTTAGGAATGTTATCGCAAATTCAATCCAATACAAATGATTTGAATCAACAAGTTGCTGCAAATTTAGATCAGCAATACATCGACAACGAGAATAAGAAAGCGCAAGGTGAAGCGATGGTTATGCAAATGCAAGAACTTAGAGAGGAAGGCGATTTAGCTGGTTTAGGAAACGCAATGGCAACAGCACAAAATAACTCGAATCAAGCATTGAGTTCAGCAATTAATGGTGCAATGACAACTGTTGCGAGTGTTGCTGGAATGTCTCAAAATCAGCAAATGTTAAACAATATGAAAGGTGGTGTTACGAATGGATTAAACCTAAATAATATTGCACCTAATAATGGAGTAGAGGTTGTACGAACAGAAATTCCAATATCATCTTCTGTTACACCACAAGGAACAATGGCGACAATGCCACAACAACAAGGATATTATCCATCACCAAATAATATTTTAAATCCATCAATTCCATATGACCCATTGCGTAGTGCAGGATTTTATAATACGTTTCAAAAATTTAGAAATAGAGGAGTGTAATGGCAGTTAAAGGAAATTTTTCAGCATTGCAACAACAGAGAGAAAGCAATGTAGATTTTACAAAAGGAATTCTTGATGCAACGAATATTTATCTTAAAATGCAAGAGAATAGACGTGCAGAGGAAGAGCATATTGAACGAAAGGATTATTATAAACAGAAGAAGAATGAACTTCTTAGAAGTGCTATAAATGGGGAGTTGTCCTCGTTGGATGAATATGCAAAATATACAGGGTTTAAACAGCCTGATGAAGCTTTAACTTCTTCTTTGATGAGTACAAAACAAGAGATTGCAGAAATTGTTAAAGATCCTGATTATATGAATGATCCTGTAAAGTTAGCACAACTTCAAAAATTGAAAAATCGACCAAAGTATATGGCGCAAACGTTATCTACTATCAAAAGTGGATTTGAAGATTTGCAATCAGGAATGCAGGCAACAGTTGATAAAAATGGTAAAACAGTACCAGCAAGATATTCTAAGGCTAACCGATTGCAATTGAATAAATTTTATGGATTAGCAGAAGGGCAATTTGATTATCAAAGTATCAATGGTACTGATTATTTAGTCATCATGCAAGAAGATGGTAGTTATGATATTGTTGATACAAATTATTTGAATAAACATGGTTTATCGGGTACAGCTATTGAGTTGTTTGATTATGATACTTATTTGTCGGACTTCTCTAAGAATTTAGGTTCTGTAAAAGAAGTTAAAGATAAAGGTAATCGAACTATTTCTGTTCAAAAATTTGATGATATGAAGCCTATGGTTGAAAATCGAGTAAAACAGTTAGTTGGTACAAAAGACAAATTAACCAATCAAGGTATTTCTATCTTGGTTGATCATATGGGATTTGATGAGAATGAATTGAAAAATATTACTTCTGAACAATATAATCAATTAGTAGATAATATTGTTAATAATGTACAATCAACTTACAAAGAAGAAGTAAAAGATGAAGCAAATGTTCAGTTGATTAATTCACAAAATACAGCAAAATATCAACAAGGTCAATTACAAATTGGTCGTATGAATGCACAGACAAATGCAAAAAAGGTAAATCATGATATAAGACAAGATACTCAAAATTCTGGAGGATATCAGTATGTAACTTTAGCGGGAAATAATGGAGTTACCTATCCATTAAAAAAAGGTTTTGAAGTAGCAGGAGATGAAGGAACAATAAAAGCAAATTCTATGATTGTTACAAATGATAATGGAGTTATGCGATATTATGCAAGTGATGGGGCAAATACAATTGAAGTTAATAATAAGCAAGTCTTATTAAACGAAGCTGGTGTTAATGCCAAAGATGTTATGAATGCTTTGAATGGTAGAAATAAAAATAATAATGATCCTTTAGGTTTGGGATTATAATAAAACGAATAAAATGGAAAACTCAACTAATAATCCAATAACTCCTCAACAATTTGCAAAAACAATTAAAGAGAAATATCCTCAATATAAAGATGTAGATGATATTGTTCTTGCAAAGAAAATGATTGAAAAATATCCAGAGTACAAATCAAAAGTATCTTTCGATCAACCTGTAAAAAAAAAAGAAGCTTCGGTATCTGTATCAAATTTGGCGAATGGGAATTCTTCATCGGTTGTCAAAGGTCAAGGTAAAAATATTCCAGATGTTCTAAATACTGATAAGGTAAAAAGAAACTTTCAAAATCAAGCGATAAGTAATGAAGTTTCAAGACCTAAAATAGGTCAAGAAAAAAAGGTTGAAACTAAGAGTTATTCTGATAATTTATTGGATAAAAATACTGAAAAGAAAAATGCTGATAAAGGCAGATTAACTCAAGGTTTGAACTATAAAGATAAGATGAAAGTTTTATCAAAAAGTCCTGCTACAAAATTTGGTGATTTACAGAAGGAGGAATACGTTCAAAAAACAGAAAAGCAAATTGATGATGAGCGTAAGCCTGCTTTTGTAGACCGTGAATATAAATATGATAATCTTTCTAATTTACCTCAAGGAAAAGATTATTCCATCTATTTTCCTAATGTAGAACAATTTGGAATTAATCGTGAAGATTTCAATACTTATTTAAAAGTTAATCAAGATGAAGCTTTTAAAACTCTTGCTGATAGTGGAACTTTGAATGAGTATCTATCAACCACAAATAATTTAAGTGATGCTAAAAAAAT
>NZ_CALGVK010000020.1:0-4275 GCF_937930195.1 uncultured Empedobacter sp. | reverse complement strand
ATTACTTTATATTAAGTCAATAATAATGACATAATCTTATTAAAAATTAGACCTATGTTTCTGTGTAGTTAACTATAAAAAGTTTAAAGTTTAATTCGCTTCTTACTGTTTAATATCCATGATATCTCGCAAAACATTTCCGAAGATATTAAATCCAAGAACCAATAACATGATGGCTAAACCTGGTAGGATTGCCAAATGTTGTTTCCCAAGAATGATATGGTTGTAATGTTCTTTGATGATATTTCCCCAAGACGGAGTAGGAGGTTGTGCACCAATTCCAAGAAAACTAAGACCACTTTCTACTAAAATTGCCGAAGCAAAATTGGCTGCCGATATCACAATAATAGGAGCAACCACGTTGGGTAATATTTGATTGAAGATGATTCTGGCATCCGAAAAACCTAAGGCTTTTGCTGCTTCTACGAATTCTTTTTCTCTGTACGATAAGAATTGTCCACGTACAACACGGGCAACTTCTACCCACATCGTTAGACCAACGGCAATAAATATCTGCCAAAATCCTTTTCCAATAGCCAAAGTAATAGCAATAACCAATAGTAATGTTGGGATAGACCACACTACGTTTATCAGCCACATAATCATGTTATCGACTGTTCCCTTGTAATATCCTGCGATAGCGCCCAGGGAAACTCCTACAAGTAATGAGATGAATACTGCGATAAACCCGATAAGAAATGAAATTCTTGTCCCGATGATTAACCTCGAATAAAAGTCTCTTCCGTACGAATCTGTACCAAGAAGATAGTTTTTTGTATAGATATATTGTTTCTCTATATCTTTGGTTTTGATGTTATGCTTTGTCCAAGTTGATGCATCTATGGTAATAGGTTCGCCACTAAGTCCGTTTCCTAAATAAGGAACATAGGTAATATTTTGTCCATTGATCTTGTAAGATGAGATACTTATTTGTTCCGAATCGATCTCTTTCCCGAATATATAATCAGTAAAACTTGTTTCTCCTGTATAATTAGGTAATGGAATTTCGATTGTTTTTTGCTGATAACCTATAGGTGCATATGCAATGGTTAGGTCTTGTCTGTTTGCATTTTCTGTTTTGTCTGTCGCGAAGATATAGGCAAAAATAGAGATGATTGCAGCCAATACTATTACACCAAAAGAAAGAACACCAAGGGTGTTCTTTCTTAATTTATTGAATACGATTTGTGAAAATGAACCGTTTTCTTGCTCCATTATTTTAGATCTCTTAAAACGTTAACCGCTTCGTTTAAATAAAAGTCTTTTTGCATTCCTTTGAACCAATTGTTACGTTTTGCTTTTAAGACAGTATCAGTTTTAGTTGTTGTCAAGTCGTTTTGATTCATTGTAAACTTGAAGTTGTTTTTGTACTTATCTAAAGTTTCGAACTTTTTGATTTTATCTTCGCGTGTTTTACGGTATGTTTTATAATCTTCTAAGTTCAAAGGAATCTCTTTCACCTCTTCCATTGATTTGATGAATTTGAAACTTTCGTTCATTAGTTTCAAGTGAGTGTTATTTTCTAAACGAGCTTTGCTGTTGGCTTTTACTTTTGTTAAATCGAAAGTTGTAGGCCATTTTGCAATAACCAATGGTTTGATTTGATCCCAGTTCAAAGCTTCTGGTCGAGAAGCTTCGCTGATATCTTCGTAAGTGAACTGATCAACTAAAGAAATATCCGACTGAACTCCTTTTAATTGTGTTGATCCTCCGTTAACTCGGTAGAATTTTTGTATTGTTAACTTCACTGCTCCATACTCATCACTTCCTGTTTGACGGTCTAAAGGCAAGATAGTTTGTACTGTACCTTTACCAAAGGTTTGAGGCGATCCCACGACAACAGCACGACCATAGTCTTGCATAGCTGCAGCAAAAATCTCTGAGGCAGATGCAGAAAGCTCGTTAACCATGACAACTAATGGCCCGTCGTATGCGATAGAATTATCTTTGTCTTCGTGAATTTTAAGCATTCCGTCACTACGTCTCACCTGTACAATTGGTCCTTCTTTGATGAACAATCCAGAGATTTTAACTACCTCTTCTAATGAACCACCACCATTGTTACGAACATCGAAAATAAGACCTTTGATGTTTTCCTTCTTCAATATTTCAATTTCTTTCTTGATGTCTTCGGAAGGGTAACGACCACCTTCTTTACCCATCGGGGTATAAAACTCAGGTAAATAAATCATTCCATATTTATCTCCTTTGTCGTCGGTAATTACAGAGGAACGAGCAAACACTTCTTCAGCTTCGATTACTTCACGAATCAAAGAGATTTGTTGTTGAGAACCGTCTTTTTTCTTAATTGTTAAGACAACTTCTGTTCCTTTTTTCCCTTTGATTAGGCGAATGGCATCGCTCAAAATCATTCCAACAATGTTTTTCGCTTCACCGTCTTTCCCTTGAGCAACTTTTATAATTTGGTCTCCGACTTCTAATTTACCGCTTTTCCATGCTGGACCTCCAACGATAAGTTCTGCAATTGTTGCGTAACCTTTTTTATCTTGAATCTTGGCTCCAATACCTTCCATTTGTCCAGACATTTCGAATTCGAAATCTTCTTTGCTCGTTGGTGAGAAGTAAGTTGTGTGGGGATCGTATTGTTCTGTGTGCGAATTCATGTAAATAGAGAAATAATTTTCGCGTTTTGTTTGCTTGATGCGACGGAAATAATCAGAAATTAAATCTTTTACTTCTTCACGTGCTATCTTTTCAACTTCTGCAAAAGGAGTATCTTTTGTGATTTTCTTTTTGTCTTTGTCAGCCAAAGGATCTTTAGCATCTTTTAACGAAGTAGAATTGTTCAAGGTGTCTTTCTTTTCACCTTTTACGTCATCTTGCATAGAAATGATTTCCAACATTACGTTGTATTTCAGGTATTTGCGCCATAAATCTTTTGCTTCGTTTTTATCTTTAGCGTATTTAGACGTTTTGTAATCGATATTGAAATTCTCTTTTTGATTGTAATCAAAAGGTTTCGATAATGCTTCCATCGAATATTTTTCCGCTTCAGCAATACGTTTGTAAATTGTATCTACAGATGCATTGTAAAAGTTTAAATTTTCTGTTTTATAATAATCATCTAAATTGTGAAAATCTTTTTTGAATAAATCATAATCAGATTGCAAAAGAAAGCGTTTGCTTGGATCTATATATTCTAAATATTTATTGAATACATTTTCTGAAAATTTATCATCAACTGTTGCAGGTTTATAGTGTAGATAAGTTAAGGTATTTCGTGTGTTTTTTACAATTAACTTTTCTCTTTCTTCGTCAGTGTCTAACATGGGTTTGCAAAAGCAAAAAGCAAGTAAACTCATTGATAAAAACGATAGTAAAACATACGTTTTTTTAATTAACATATTGCGATGGTGTTATATAAATTAATAATTTAAGTATCCTTCAAATATAAAACAAAAAGAAATTAGAAGGAAGTTTTTTACATTTGTATAAATGATGAATAAAAGTAATAAATAAATATGGAAAGACCGCTAATTTTAGTTACAAATGATGATGGGGTAACTGCGCCTGGAATAAGAGCGTTAATAGAAGTTGCAAAAGAGTTTGGGGAAGTTTACGTTGTAGCGCCTGATAGTCCACAAAGTGGAATGGGGCATGCGGTTACGATTAATTCGACTTTATTTTGTGATGAGATTGAAGTTGATGCAGAAGTAAAAGAATATGCGTGTTCGGGAACACCGGTAGATTGTGTAAAATTAGCTGTTTCGCAAATTTTACCTCGTAAGCCAGATTTGTGTATTTCTGGAATTAATCATGGATCGAATTCGTCTGTGAATGTGATTTATTCCGGAACTATGTCTGCCGCTGTAGAAGCTGGAATAGAAGGGATTCCTGCAGTTGGATTTTCGTTGTGTGATTTTTCGTACAATGCAGATTTTAAAGCAGGAGAAAAGTTTGTTAAAACAATTATTGCACAAGTTTTGGAACATAAATTACCAAAAGGAGTGGTGTTGAATGTTAATATTCCGAAATTGAAAGAAGAGGAAATTAAAGGAATTAAAGTTTGTCGACAAGCTGATGCTAAATGGGAAGAAAAATTTGATCGTCGCGAAGATCCTCGTGGTAGAAAATATTATTGGATGAGTGGAGAGTTTAAAAACTTAGACAAAGGAGAAGATACTGATGAACGAGCTTTAGCAGAAGGTTATATTTCTGTTGTTCCTGTTCGTTATGATTTAACAGCGCATCATTTTTTGACAGATTTAAGAAACTGGGAGTTGTAACTTTGTTCTAAGTTCTAAGTTCTAAGTT
>NZ_CALGVK010000019.1:0-3559 GCF_937930195.1 uncultured Empedobacter sp. | reverse complement strand
ATGGTGAAGAGTGTTTTGGTGGTGGTTGGTTTATAGTATCTGCAATGTTACCTACTGGATTAATTTCTAATCATTATAAAGCTGAGGATTGGGATTTGTTTAAAGTTCCTGAAGTGGAAAAAGCTTTATTTGAGTTTGATGGTCATACTGGTAAAGATGTTTTAGAAAGATTGAAAGACTTAAATATTTAATCAGTTATGAGAATTTTAGGAATAGATCCAGGTAAACAAGGAGCATATTGTATTCTGAATGATAAAAGAGAAATTATTGAGAAAGGAGGTTTACCATTGATTGGTAAAGAATATGATGTTAATGAGATTTATAAAATAATTTCTTCTTGTGATTATGTATGTGTAGAAGATCCAGGAATGATTTTCGGAGCATCAAAATCAGCAGTTGCGTCATTGCGAAATTGTGTTGGATTATTGCAAGGAATTGCAGTAGGTTGTCAAAAGCCATATTCACTTATTCAGCCAAAAGAATGGCAAGGATTACTTTGGAAAAACATTCCGAAGCAATATAAAACTTCATCATCAAAAGAAGAAGGAGGAAAGCCAAAAAAGGTAGTTGATACAAAAGCTACTTCTACTTTGGCAGTTACTCGCCTTTATCCAACAGAAGATTTTAAATTAACCAACAAAGGTGGTGTGAGTAAAAACTATAATGACGGAATGGTTGATGCTTGTTTATTGGCTTGCTACTATTTCGAGCAAAAAAATATATAATAATGGCTAAACGTAATTTTAGATATGTACTTGATCCGAAACGTTTCTACAATGTAGTAATGGAAACAAGTGTTTTGGTAGGTGAAGATCAAGATTTTATTTATGAGCCAGAAGGTATTCCTGTATATAGTTTAGGTATAGATTCGGTAAAAGGTATTACGAATGAATTTTACTTGAAGCGAATTTACATGATACTTAAACATTTGAATCCTCAATTGACTTATAGCAGTTACGAGTTTATGTGCTGGGTAATTGCTCATCCTGATAGCAAAAATATGGCATTTCCTGTTAATAGGGAGAAGTCGAATATGATTGCTAAGGAAGCATGGGAAGAAACTAAGCCATTGCAAACAAAGAAGCGTAAAAAAGTTTTCTTCAATGAATCAAGAGGATTTACAAAAGAAGAGAAAATATCTATTGCAGCAACTTTAAAGAGTGGCGGTTGGAGTTTTCCAGATGGTGAATTGGTTTTAGATGCGATGAATAGTTTAGAAGCGAAGAAGATCAGGATAACGAAAGAAACCTTAGCAGAAGAACTTGGAGTTGAATTGAATTTGATGAATCGTTATTATCGTCAAGCAGGAAAAGCATTTAAAGTTGATATCAATCGTAGAAATTTTGCAATGAAATTAGATGAGCGTTTTGATATGATTTTTGATGATTTACAGAAGTATTGGAAAAAGACAAGACGTGTTCGTAAGTTTTCTCATTACAGTAAATATTTCCGTGTACGAACAGAAGATAATACCAAATTACTTTATCTAAAAGCAGTTCGAAAGTTGAAATTAACACCTGCATATAAAAAATTTGTTAGACGAAAAGAAGAACAAAAATATGAATGATCGATACAAAGTAGGCGATAAGTTTGAGTTACTTGTTGATTTTGATGATGTTTCAAAAGGTACATTATGCATTGTTTCAAAAATAAACTCGGATCGTGTTTTTTTAGAATTCGAAGAAGGTAAATTTTTATCAGTACCTAACACAGAGATATATCACTATTTCAAACCATACCAGGAAAAAGTATTCAATCCACAATCTCATTATGATAACAGTAAAGGTTCGTTGTACAAAGTAGGTTTAGAACGAGAATGGAATCCTTATTTGTTTGATGTTGTTAAGCGATTAGAACGAGGTGGGAAGAAAGATCCGTTGAAACAAGAGATTGAGAAAAGTATTGATGTTTTAAAAATTTGGTTAAACGAATTGAATTAATATGCACAGTATAGCAGTAACAAAAGAAGTTGTAGAAAAATCGAAAGTATTAGGTTCTATCGAGATATTATTTGATAACTATAATTTGAGTGAAGAGATTCGTGTTAATCAATTATTCAAAGGTTGGGATATTGGAAAACCAGAATACAAAAAAAATCAATTTAGTAAAATTTATAAAGTAAAATAATCATGGGAACTCTAAAAATAGAATACTTAAAAACGAGTGTAGGTCAAGAATTAACGATTGAGAAACAATTTGACTTAATCGAAAAGTTAGAAAATTCAGATCCATCTTTTGTAGAGTTTCAATTAACAATAGGAGAAAATAAAGAAATTCTTTGTGTAAAGAATTCAAACATAAAATCAATTTCAATTATCACAAAAACAAATTAAAAATGACAAAGAAAGACATCGCAAATCAGATTGCAGATCAAAACGGTTTGAACAGAAAAGAAACATTGGAAGTAGTCAATCAAGTTTTTGAACTGATTAAATCAGAAGTTCAAAAAGGAAATACATTGAATTTTCGTGACTTCGGAACATTTACAACTCGTCGCTATCCAGCGCGTGTAGTTAATTCTTTTGGCAGAGAAAATGTTAGTATTCCAGAAAGAAAGAAAGTGATTTTTAAACCATCTAAAGTAAGTTTTAAAATTGACTAAACAGATCATAACTCATAGTGGATTTGTAGTAGAATTTGCGCAAGCTTACAACAATGAAAAGGAAATAGCAGGAGTGAAGCTTTTGCTTAATGTAGACAAAGATAATGTTGATTATCTGAATCGCGAATGTATTGTTGTAGGCTTACCACATAATTATTCGGGTGATGTAAAAACAGGTGATACCTTAATTGTTCATCACAACATCACTCGAATTTCTACAAGGAATGATGGATCAGAATTTAACCAATATCATATTCGTCAGAATTTGTATCGTGTGCCAGAAGATTTAGTTTTCTTGTATCGTACGAATAAAAATGAGGAATGGAAATCTTATGGCGATTACATTTTTGTTTCTCCAATGGTTAATAAAACAGAAAAGAAAATTGGAAGTATTCTTATTCCAGATTCTGTTCAAGAAAAATTTGTAAACAATACAGGTATTGTTTCGATTGAGAATTTAGCATTAAATAAGATTGGTGTTAAAAAAGGCGATAAGATTTATTTCAAGAATTTTTCGGAGCATAAATATCAGATTGATGATCAGCTTTTGTACAAAATGAATGTTGATCGCGTATTGGGATTGGTTGAGAAATAAGAAATTAAAAAGTCAAAAAAACTCTTATTCCTACAAAAAGTGTATAAATAAGCAGGTTGTAAAAGGTTTATTTTGACAATGGTAAAAAAAAATAGAATTAAAAAAGAAAATATGAAAGAAGATATTATTTACGACAATCCTTATGATTTAATATTAGGGGATTATATCAAATAAGTTTATCTAAAAACAAACATTAAGCAAGGTAAATTTAGATATTGTTTTTCGCTTAAACAGAAGGATTGATAACAATAAGTAAGAATTGAGTTCGTCTAAGTAACGTCTAAGTTCGTCTAAAAATCAAATAGCAATCAAATGAAAATAAGTAGAAGGAAATTAAACAAAGAATCTCAAACTACTAAAAT
>NZ_CALGVK010000018.1:0-5497 GCF_937930195.1 uncultured Empedobacter sp. | reverse complement strand
TCACCAGAAAAAACCCCTAATAATATTCCGATTAAGGTAATTCCGATTTGTACAGTCGAAAGAAATTTGTTTGGATTTTCAGCCAATTCCAAAGCAGTTTTTGCACCAGAACTTCCTTTCTTCATTTGATTTTCTAACTTAAATTTTCTTGATGAAACAAGAGCCATTTCTGACATTGAAAAAATTCCGTTCAATAAAATCAATACAATTATTATAATAATCTCCACTTTTATTTTATAATTTTGATAAAAATAAACCAAAAACCAATACCGATCATAATGTCTCAATTTAATATTTTAAAATTCTCTTATTTAATTTTACTTGTATTCTTGTTGAATGCAGGCTGTGCGTTTGGAAACAACGAACAAAATTCCATAGAAAATGATACGATAACTCCAACTTTTACAACAGCTGATTTAATTGGAAAAGGGAATCCAACGATGGTTGGAAAAGGATATAAACTGTTGCCAGAAGTTGCAGAGCAGTTTGAATTGATGAAGGCTGATGCCTTGAAAGCTGGCTTTAAAATACACGTGATTTCGAGTTACAGAAATTATACGTACCAAAATGGCATTTGGGAACGAAAATATAGAGCCAATCAAGCCAAAAAAATTGGAGCAAAACAAAATATCGAAAAAATCATCGAGTATTCAACTATTCCTGGGACATCTCGTCACCATTGGGGAACTGATTTGGATATAATTGATGGAACACGTGGAATTCCCGCTGATCCATTGAATGAAAAGCATTTTAACGAAGGAGGATCAATGCGAAAATTTAAACTTTGGTTGGATGAAAATGCTTCTAAATATGGTTTTTATTTGGTCTATACAAATGAAGCATCACGAAAAGGTTTTAAGTATGAACCTTGGCATTTTACGTATAAATCTATTTCAAAACCCATGTTACAAGCGTATAAAAAACTTGATATCAAGAAGATTTTACAAGAAAATAAATTGTTAGGAAGCGAGAATTTTACAGATGATTTTATTGAAAAATATCGAACAGAAAATATACTTGATATAAATCCTGTTATAAAATAGTTAAAGCTCCTTTTTGGAGCTTTTTTTGTGGTATCTTTAGGTAAAATAAAACGGTTTAGTTTGATGAGGTTATTATTTTTTATAGCATTGTTTTTTAGCACGAATCTGATGATTTTTGCAAAAGGCTTTGTTGTGAAAGATTTTGACGGTGATGGAAAGTTTGATAAAGTATCCATTAATTTCGAAACGAAACGAATAGAATTTATTTTATCTAGTTCTGATTATGAGAAACAATGCAGTTTAACGTTTGTTGAATTGGACCCAAATGCGAGAATTGAAGAAACAAAAAAAGGGTTTAAAATGACAAATACGATTGGGAATGCGACTTTTGTGTCTTATTTCCGTTATAATCGTCAGTCAAGAAGAATAGAATTGGCAGCAATAAAGCGTACGGTTGTTTGTGCTGATTTGACAAAAGAAAATGGTGAAACATTTTTCTTGGTTTCGACAAAAGAACTTGTAGCAAAATGGAATAGTGTAGACTCTGTTTCAAGTAAAGTAATCACTCTACCTACGCTAAAAACAAAAATTGATTTAGAATCTATAAGTTTGAACAATTTTAATGATTCGTTTTTAAATAAATTTAATCAACTAAGTGTAGTGTTTTATCATTCTAAAATAGCGAAAATGAACTAATTATTGCGATTAATCAATCGTTCTAAACGTTAAATTAATTCGAGGAGTATGTACTTTTTTTGTAGGCGGTAAGCGATGTAACCAATAATCTTGCGTTTCATCTTTCATAATTAATAAACTTCCACTTACAAGCTGTAGAGCAATTACTTTTTTGGTTGCTTTATGTTTGAAAGCAAATTTTCTTTCTGCACCAAAACTTAAAGACGCAATAGCGGCATACTGTTTCAATTGTTTTTCGTCATCACTGTGCCAAGCCATTCCCTCAGATCCATCGTGATACAAATTGACTAAACACGAATTATAAGTTTCACCAGTTTTATGTTCAACCAATTTCTTTAACTCGAGTAAAGTAGTAATCCAAGGTAATGCAATTTTAGTGATTTTAGAATAGGTGTAAGTAAAAGGAAAGTCACCATACCATGCTATTTTACGTTTTGTTTCAATCAGTTTTCCGTAAATAATTGCTTGGTCATTTTTCCATTCAATTTCATGAAGTAATTTGTTGTAATAAAGATCCGCTTGTTCATCAGTCATAATTTGACCAAAATAATTTACTGTACCATCTTGTGGCAATAAATTCTCTTCAGCAGTATATAAGTCATTGAATAAGTTCACAAGCGAAAACAAATGTTTAAGAATATTTATTTGATAATAATTGGAACTTTTATAAAAATATATATTTTTATAAAAGTTAAATTTTGGTTAAATATGAGAAATTTTTATGTTAAACATCCGATTTTTGTTTGTGTAATTAGCTTTATTTTAGTGTTCATAGCTGGATATTTAAAAAAGTTAAAAGTAGATATAGCAGATTTGTTAATACAAGTTACCTATACCTTAGCCGTAATTTCTTTAATCTATGCATTAATTCGTATAAATGTATCTCGAAAAAAATATTCTGATTTAGCGAATTAATGAATCTGATTAAGCTAAAAAAAGCAACGATTATTTCGTTGCTTTTTCACTTAAATACTGTTCAAATTTTAGTCCTTTTATGTTGTAAGGATCAAATCCTTTGTACAAATCGTGTAATAATTGCATTACTTGAAAATAGGTAAACAATGTAGAATATGAAGCCTGTTCATGATAGACAGGTATTTCTACTAAAAATAGAAATCGATCATATTTCGAAATTTGAACAGTATTCCCATCTCGATTAATCAAACCAATAAAACTTCCGTCATAATCTGGTAGGTTATGAAAAATCTCGATAGCTTGAGACAAGCTACCATCCAAAGGTAATTCAGTCTCGACTTGTAAGTCGTCAGCGTAATTTTCAAAGAATATTTTCACCATGCAAAAGTAAGAAATTTTAATCTATTTTCTGGAATTCCTTTTTTTTCGAAGCAGAATGTTTAAATTAGCATTCAAATTATGGAAAAAATGAGTTACGACATTATAGTTATTGGAAGTGGTCCTGGTGGATACGTAGCAGCAATTAGAGCAGCACAATTAGGTAAAAAAGTAGCAATCGTAGAAAAAGCGGAATTAGGTGGAATTTGCCTTAATTGGGGATGTATTCCTACAAAAGCATTATTAAAATCTGCACAAGTTTTTAAATACTTGAACCATGCAGAAGATTTCGGAATTAACTTGCCTTCAGATATATCATTCGAATTTGGAAATGTAGTTGCTCGTAGTAGAGGAGTTGCAGATCGTATGAGTAAAGGAGTTCAATTCTTAATGAAAAAGAACAAAATTGAAGTGATTCAAGGTGAAGCAAAAGTTTTACCTGGTAAAAAAGTAAAAGTTACTGCTGCAGATGGATCTGTTAGTGAATTATCTTCAGAAAATATAATTATTGCAACTGGAGCACGTTCTCGTGAATTACCTGCTTTGCCACAAGATGGTAAAAAAGTTATTGGTTACCGCGGTGCTTTAGCAATGGAGAAACAACCAAAATCTATGATTGTAGTAGGTTCTGGTGCTATTGGCGTTGAGTTTGCTCATTTCTACAATACATTAGGAACAGAGGTAACAATTGTAGAATATTTGCCAAGAATTGTTCCTGTTGAAGACGAAGATATTTCAAAACAATTGCAATTGTCTTTGAAAAAATCTGGAATTAAAATTTTAACCAATGCAGAAGTTACAGGTGTGGATACATCTGGCGATTTAGTAAAAGCGACTGTTAAAACATCAAAAGGAGAAGAAGTTCTTGAAGCAGAAGTTGTTTTATCTGCAGCTGGTGTTGTTCCAAATACAGAAAATATTGGGTTAGAAGAAGTAGGGATCGCTACAGAAAGAGGTAAAATTGTAATTAACGATTTTTGTGAAACTTCTGTGAAAGGATACTACGCAATTGGTGATGTTGTAAAAGGAGCAGATTTAGCACACTTAGCATCAGCACAAGGAATTTTATGTGTGGAGCATATTGCAGGTGAAAAAGTAGAACCTATTGATTACGGAAATATCCCAGGTTGTACATATTGTTCACCAGAAATTGCATCTGTTGGTTTGACAGAAGCAAAAGCAATTGAGGCAGGTTACGAAGTTAAAGTTGGTAAATTTCCATTCTCAGCTAATGGAAAAGCTGTAGCAAATGGTGCTGCTGATGGTTTTGTAAAAGTTGTTTTTGATGCGAAATATGGAGAATGGTTAGGTTGTCATATGATTGGTGATGGTGTTACGGAAATGATTGCAGAAGCAGTTGTTGCACGTAAATTAGAAACAACAGCACACGAGATTATGAAATCAGTTCATGCTCATCCAACAATGGCAGAAGCTATAATGGAAGCTGTTGAAGATGCTTATGGACATGCAATTCATATTTAAAACGAAAAATAATAATATAAGTTAAAAAGCAGCTATAAAGCTGCTTTTTTTATTATTACTAAATTGTTAATTTATTATAGATTGAGATTAATTTACTTTTTTTAAGTACCTTTGCGTTAAAATAATTTAAAATTAATAAATATGAAAAAATTCTATTCTTTGGTAGCAGTTGCTGCATTATCTACCTTATCTTACGCTCAAGTTAACGCTATACCAGGAGCTGATTTTGAAGATTGGACTGAGTTTACAAGTGGAGTAAATTCATATGGTTTACAATCTTATGCTGTTCAAGGAGTTGGTAAAGGGGTAGATGGATCTAATTCTTTAAATATCACTACAAATACTAGTGGAAATGATTATGTTTTTACTTCAAGATTAGGAAATACTGTTTCTGCACAACCTAAAGAAATTACGTTTTGGGTGAAAGGGACAGCTGGAAAATCATTATCATTGAATGTTTATAAGAGTGGATCGGGTTATTATGCGTATAATGTAGGAGATTTAACTTCGGATTTAAAAGTTGTTTCTTCTGCAAATAATCAATATGGTGGTTTAATTGATACAAATGGAAATTGGGTTAAAGTAACATTAGATTTATCAGATAAAACAGATTTAAATATTGCTGATATAGAGAAAGATTTCTTTGCTTTAAAAATAGGTAAAGATGTTGATTATGCTCTTGATATAGACAATATCCAATTATGGGATGTTAATATGAATGTTTATGATTTAACTTCAACGAAAGCAGTTTCTAATACTTTATGGACAAATACAGCTTCTTTTAATGTAAAAGAAAAATCGGTTGTAGAAGTTTACAACATGAACGGACAATTAGTAAAATCTTTTGAAGTGAAAGGAGTTCAAACAGTTGATGTGTCTTCTTTAGCAAAAGGAATTTACATTGTTAAAACAACTTCTAATGGGAAAACAGCTACTCAAAAAGTAGTTAAAAAATAAGAATTCATATTCTTCAATTAATAAAAAAAGGGATTCAGTACTTCACTGAATCCCTTTTTATTTTATTCCTCTATTTTCTGAATTTT
>NZ_CALGVK010000017.1:0-23485 GCF_937930195.1 uncultured Empedobacter sp. | reverse complement strand
AGAATAGAGTAAAAGAAGCTTTAGAAATTGAGGATGCAAGCTATTTTGTGGAGCAGACAACAATTAAAATAGTTCCGTACGAAAAATCAAAAAGTCCAATTAAGGTTTTATATAAGAATGGTGATGTTAAAGAATTATCTTGTTCCGGAAAAAGTTTGTTAACGCAATTTTTGGGACAAGAAATTACAAAATATCACTACCATAGTGTATAAGGATTGATTTAAAGAATTTGACAAAAAAGTTAAATAACTTATATAATCATTTTATAAATTTAAGAATAATTATTAGTTTTGCAGACTATGAAGTTTAAAGCTGCAGAGATTGCACAATTATTGCAAGGAACCGTAAAAGGTAATGCAAATGTAGAGGTTTCCACACTATCAAAGATAGAGGAGGGAAAAGAAGGTTCGATTTCGTTTTTAGCAAATCCGAAATACGAACATTTTATCTATTCAACTAATGCTTCTATTGTAATTGTGAGTAAAGATTTTGTAGCGACAGATTCAATATCTTCTACCTTAATTATTGTGGAAGATGCTTATCAAGCGTTTACACAATTATTACACTATTACAATACCATAAAAAATAATAAAGTTGGAATAGAAGAATATACAAAAGTAAATTCTACTGCCCAATTAGGAGATAATGTATATGTTGGAAGTTTTTCTTATATTGGAGCTAACGTTTCGATTGGGAATAATGTGAAAATATATCCAAATGTAACGATTGGAGATTACGTAACGATTGGAGATAATACCGTTTTACATTCAGGTGTACAAGTGTATGAGGAATGTGAAATTGGTCAGAATTGCATCATTCATTCTAACGTTGTAATTGGAGCTGATGGCTTCGGTTTTGCACCAAATCCAGATGGATCTTTTGAAAAAATTCCTCAAATAGGAAATGTTTTGATTGAAGATAATGTCGAAATTGGAGCAGGATCAACGATAGATAGAGCAACAATGGGATCTACAATTATTCGTAAAGGAGTAAAATTAGATAATCAAATTCAAATTGCTCATAATGTTCAAATAGGAGAGAATACTGTTATAGCTTCGCAAAGTGGAGTGGCAGGTTCTACCAAAATTGGACGCAATTGTATGGTTGGAGGTCAAGTTGGTATCGCAGGTCATTTGACTATCGGAGATTTTGTACAAGTGCAAGCTCAGAGTGGTATTAACGGAGATGTAGAAAGCAAAACGCAAATGTATGGTTCACCAGCAATAGAAGCGACAAGCTTTAGAAAAGCATACGTACATTTTAGAAAGTTTCCAGAAATTGTGAAACGAATCGATAAATTAGAAAAAGAGAACAAACAAAAGTAAAAGTTAATGTCTGATAAACAAAAAACTTTAGCGAATGAAGCCGTTCTAAAAGGTGTTGGCTTACATACAGGTAAATTTGTTACCTTAACATTTAAACCAGCTGAACCAGATACAGGATTTGTATTTGTTAGAACAGATTTAGAAGGTCAACCTCAAGTAGAAGCAGATGCACAATATGTTGTGAGTACAGCGAGAGGAACAACTTTAGAAAAGAAGGGAGTTAAAGTACATACAACTGAGCACGTTTTGGCGGCTTTGGTAGGTATGGATATTGATAACTGTTACATTGAAATCGACAATGCAGAACCTCCAATTATGGACGGTTCTTCACGTTTTTTTGTAGAAGCAATAGAATCTGCAGGAATTGTTGAACAAGACAAAGACAGAGAATATTATAGAATTAAAGAAATTGTAACTTACGTAGATCCAGAAACAGGATCAGAAATCACTGCAATTCCAGCAGATGAATATCAAGTTACGGCAATGGTTGATTTTGGAACTAAGGTTTTAGGAACTCAAAATGCGACATTATCGTCTATAAAAAATTTCAAACAAGATATCTCTCAAGCAAGAACGTTCTGTTTTTTACATGAGTTAGAACAATTGTTAGAAGCTGGTTTAGTAAAAGGTGGAGATTTAGACAATGCAATTGTTTATGTTGACAAAGAAATTACGCCAGAAACGAAAGAAAAACTTTGTAAAGCTTTTAATAGAGATAATGTTTCTATACGTCCAAATGGAATTTTAGATCACTTGACTTTACACTATCCAAACGAAGCTGCTCGTCACAAATTATTAGATGTTGTGGGAGATTTAGCTTTAGTAGGAAAGAAGTTAAAGGCTAAAATTATTGCCACAAAACCTGGACATCACACCAATACAAATTTTGCAAAAAAATTAAGCAAACAAATCAAATTAGCACAACGTAACAAAGTTCCTGAATTTGATTTAACAGCTGACCCAGTTTATGATATCAATGATATCATGAAACTATTACCTCATCGTCCTCCATTTTTACTGATTGACAAGGTAATTTCTAAAACAACAACTGGCTTGATCGGTGTGAAAAATGTAACGATGAACGAACCATTTTTTGTAGGACATTTTCCAAAAGAACCAGTAATGCCAGGTGTATTACAAATTGAAGCAATGGCACAATTAGGAGGTTTATTAATTTTAGGTGAACTCGAAAATCCTCAGGATTATTCTACTTACTTCATGAAAATTGAAGGAGCCAAGTTTAAACGTAAAATTATCCCAGGAGATACAATTGTGTTTAAGTTAGAGTTGGTAGAACCAATTAGAAGAGGAATCGTTCATATGCAAGGAATTGGATATGTAAACAATCAAATCGCTGTGGAAGCAGAAATGATGGCAGTTATTACAAAAGAATAATTTAAAGAAATGGAAGTTATGAATTATCCGATGGCATATGTTCATCCAACTGCAATAATAGGTGAAAATGTTACTATAAGCCCCTTTTCGTCTGTTTATGAAGATGTGGAAATTGGTGAAGGAACATGGATTGGTCCTAATGTAACAATTATGTCAGGAGCTCGTATTGGGAAAAATTGTAAAATTTATCCAGGTACAGTAATTTCTGGTGAGCCTCAAGATTTGAAGTATGAAGGTGAGAAAACTTTAACTTATATCGGTGACAATACCACAATTCGTGAATGTGTTACAGTAAACAAAGGAACAAACGCTTTAGGATATACCAAAATTGGTGATAATTGCTTGATTATGGCAACAGCTCACATTGCACATGATTGTGTTGTTGGAAACAATGTTGTAATAGTAAATGCCGTTGGTTTAGCTGGACATATAGAAGTTGGAGATTACGCTTTTATAGGTGGATATAGTGCTGTACATCAGTTTACAAAAATTGGAGAACATGCTTTTGTGGCTGGAGCAACACAAATTCGTAAAGATGTGCCACCATATGTAAAAGCTGCAAAAAATCCTGTTGCTTATGCTGGTGTTAATGCAATTGGATTAAGAAGAAAAGGTTTCTCTTCAGAAGAAATCTTCGAAATTCAAGGAATCTACAGAATTTTATATCAACAAAAAAATAATGTATCTCAAGCTGTAGAACAAATCTTAGAAAAATTCCCAGATTCACATTATCGTGAAGTGATCTTAAATTTTATTAATACAAGTGATCGTGGAATTATGAAAGGATATAGTTCGGGAGTTTAATTAAAAATAATAAAATAGAATAAATGGCAACAACTGCTGATATTAGAAAAGGTTTATGCATCGTTTTTAATAATGATACATACAAAATTATCGAATTTTTACACGTTAAACCAGGAAAAGGTCCTGCTTTCGTTCGTACAAAATTAAAATCATTAACAACAGGAAAAGTGTTAGATAATACATTTTCTGCTGGTCATAAAATTGACGAAGTTCGTGTAGAAACACGTAACTATCAATATTTATACGAAGACGATAATGGTTTCCACTTTATGAATAATGATGATTTCTCTCAAGTTTATTTAAACAAAGAATTGATCGAAAATGCACAATTTATGAAAGCTGGAGACGAAGTGAAAATCTTATTCCGTGCTTCTGATGAAACTGCTTTAGCAGCAGAGTTACCAAATACAGTAATTATGGAAATTACGTATACAGAGCCAGGTCTTAAAGGCGATACAGCAACAAATGCTACAAAACCTGCAACGACGGAAACTGGTGCTGAAATCCGTGTTCCTTTATTTATCAATGAAGGTGATAAAGTGAAAATCAATACAGAAGACGGTTCTTACGTTGAACGTATTAAAGAATAATTGAAGTACATATCATATCAAAAAGTAGCTATTTATAGCTACTTTTTTTATTGGGTAAAATCAAGTTAATCGTGTATTTTAGCTAAGAGTTTACTGAACAAATCTTATGAAGATGAAAAAAATATTCAAAAAAATGTTTATTTACGGAGCAATTTTCTGTGTTTTTTGTCTGTTATTTACCGCTTTTTCGAATTATAGAATCGAAAAATCTACAGAAGAATTTGTAACAAATCATACGGATAAATTACCCAAAATAAAAGTTGCAGTTGTATTAGGGACTGCTCCAAATTTGATGAATGGTTATCAAAATTATTACTTTACTTATCGTATCGAAGCAGCGACTAAATTATATCAATCAGGAAAAGTAACCCATTTTATTTTAAGTGGTGATCACGGTCAGAAAGATTATAATGAACCTGAAGCGATGAAACAAGCGTTGATAAAAAATGGAATTCCAGAACACGTAATTTATTTAGATTATGCTGGATTTAGAACATTGGATTCGATGATTCGTGCGAAAGAAATATTTAGTCAAAATGAATTTATTGTGGTTTCGCAAGAGTTTCATAATCAACGAGCAGTTTACATTGCAAGACAGAACGGGATAAATGCTTATGGTTATAATGCAAAAGATGTGAATAAACAAGCAGGATTGAAAACAAATATCCGTGAATATTTTGCACGAACAAAAGTTTTTGTGGATAGTTTTTTAGGGATTCAACCTAAATTTTTAGGTGAGAAAATAGACGTAATATAAATTGCATTTCAAAAAAACACCTCTAAAATGGAATTTATTTTAGAGGTGTTTTAGAAAATATTTTTTAAAATTAATTTTTAATTCCTTCCAACATAAATAAAAAAGCATCTTCTTTTGCATCTTCTTTTAAAGATTCAAATCGACCAGAAGCTCCACCATGACCAGTATCCATATTGGTATCCAAAAGTAAAATATTATGGTCTGTTTTTAATTCTCGTAATTTAGCCACCCATTTTGCAGGTTCCCAATATTGTACTTGCGAATCGTGTAAACCAGTCGAAACATATAAATTTGGATAATCTTTTGCTTCGACATTATCGTATGGCGAATAAGATTTGATGTAGTCATAATATTCTTTCTCATTTGGATTACCCCATTCGTCATATTCTCCTGTAGTTAATGGAATAGTATCGTCTAACATAGTCGTCACAACATCTACAAAAGGAACTTGTGCGATAACACCGTTAAATAAAGATGGCTCGTAATTAATAACAGCCCCCATCAACAATCCTCCAGCAGAACCACCCATTGCATATAAGTGTTTTGATGACGTGTAATTTTGTTGGATCAAATGTTTAGCAGCATCAATATAATCAAAGAACGTATTTTTCTTTTCTAACATTTTACCATCTTCATACCATTCACGACCAAGATATTGTCCGCCACGAATGTGTGCAATTGCATAGATAAATCCTCGATCTAAAAGACTTAAACGAATCGAACTAAAATAAGGTTCGATGGTGTAACCATACGATCCATAGGCGTAAAGTAAAAGTGGTGTTTCGGCTGATAGAGGAGTGTCTTTTCTACGAACTAATGAAATTGGAACCATTTCTCCATCGCGTGCTTCAGCCCAAATACGTTCTGAAATATAGTTTTCTTTATCAAAATCTCCCAAGACTGTTTGCTCTTTTTTTACTTCGAATGTTTTATCATTCATATTGAAATCAATCACAGAGGAAGGCGTTGTTAGAGATGTATATCCATAACGTAAAATGTCTGTTTCAAAATCTGGGTTTGTACCAACATTTGCTGTATAGGTTTCTTCGTTGAATGGTAAATAATAATCTGTCGATTTGTCCCATGCTTTGATATTCATTTGCAACAAACCATTTGTACGTTCTTCGATAACCAAATAATTTTTGAAAATTTCGAATCCTTCAATCAATGCTTCATCACGATGAGGAATTACATCAACCCAATTTTCTTGTTCTGTTTTTTCGACAGAAGTTTTCATTAATTTGAAGTTAAATGCGTCATCTTTATTGGTTTGAATATAAAATGAATCTCCAAAATGTTCGATCGAATATTCTAAATCTCGTTTTCTTTCTTGAAAGATTTTAAATTCAGCATCTGGTTGATTAGAAGGAATATATCTGTATTCATCTGAAACAGTACTCGAAGATCCAATGACAATATAATCTCGTGATTTTGATTTGTAAACATACGCATTGAAGGTGTCATCTGTTTCCTCAAAAACCAAAGTATCTTCTTCTTGTTTTGTCCCTAATTTATGTTTCCAAATTTGATAAGCACGTAACGTTTCGTCTTTTCGCGTGTAGAATAATGTTAGATTATCTGCCGCCCAAACAGAACCACCAGTAGTATTCTCAATTTTATCTAAAAGTATTTCTCCAGTTGCTAAATTCTTGATTTGTATCGTATAAATTCTGCGCGAAACATTGTCAACTCCAAATGAAACCAATTGATTATTTGGAGCCATCGAAATTCCTCCTAATTGATAATACGAATGACCTTCTGCCATTGTATTGACATCAAAAAGTATTTCATCAGCGTTATCTAAAGTGTCTTTACGACGTTTGTGAATAGGGTATTCTTTGCCTTTCTGAAATTCAGTCAAATACCAATAACCATTCAATTTATAAGGAACAGACGAGTCATCTTCTTTGATTCTCGCTTTCATTTCCTCAAATAAGTTAGTTTGTAATTCTTCTGTTGGCGCTAAAACAGCTTTAGTATATTCGTTTTCTTGATTTAAATAATCAATCACTTCTTGATTTTCGCGGTCATTTAACCAATAATAATTATCGATGCGAATATCGCCGTGTTTTTCTAATTTTTGTTCTATTTTTTTAGCAATAGGTGCTTGCATTGCGTTTAATTTTAAGGGACAAAGTTAGTGTAAAACTACTTTGTATAAGTTGTTGTTGACCATGATTTGTCAGCTGTTTTATATTCGATGATAATATTCTGATCATTTGTATAGCCAATAGTTTCGTAATTACCATTTGCAGAAATAACAGTTACATGATAAACATTTTGTTGTGAAGCAGGATAAAACTGAGCTATAACTTTCGAATTATGTTTATCAATTAAAACAAATTCATTGTTTTTAGTAACTGTTTTGATATAATTTTTACCATCAAGTTTATAAATATCTGCTTCAGCTATATCTTTTTTAGCAGCAATTACATCTTCCTTTGGTTTGATAGTTTCTGTAGTAATTGATGTTCCTTTTTCAATTTTTGTTAAAGGTAAAGCTTTTGCATTCTGTTTTTTAACATGACTCATAGCAACGCTAAGCGCTTCTTGATAACCTTTTGCAAATTCTTTTTCTTTCGACATACCTTCATAAGAATCAAAAACAGTATTATTGCAATCAGAAAAAGTAACTTTTAGTTTATTTCGAAAAGCAACAGAAGTGTTTTCAATATTTGCTTTTGCAGCTAAACATGGATTAATTTGAATATCTAATGGAATTGATTTTTCATTTACAATTTCAAATTCTTTCTTTTTTAAAGCGATTTTTAATGCTGTGTTTAGTTGATAATCTTCTTTTGCAAAATCAGTAAATTTATCAGGAACGATAACATATTTATAATCCGTAACACTTTGTGCCTGCGCAGAAATTAAGGCAAGAAAGAAGAACCCCGAAAGTATTTTTTTCATCGCTGATTATTTAGCCGTTAATTTAACTTCTTTCCAAACATTATTTTCTAAAACTTCGTACGCAATAGAATTTTCATTGCTGTAACCAACAGACGAATAATTAGAATTACCATTTGTAACAACTACTCTGTAAACACCCGTTTTTGAAGTAGTTTCGAATTTAGCAATAACTTGATTTCCGTTTTCTGACATCAGCATAAAACCACCATTTTGTAAGTCAATTTTTTGATAATTTTTTGAACCATCTGTTAAAAGATTTGAAATGGTTACGTCCGCACTTTTAGGTTCGGGAGTAGCGACTTTGTTTACTTCTTTTTTCGATTGTTCCAATTTAGTCATTGGAATAGAAGTTTTCGCATTTTGAGTTTTTAGTTTCATCAAAGCAAGTTTTAATGCTTCTTGATATCCTTTATCAAACTCTTTTATTTTTGAAGTTCCTTCAAAAGTTTCAATATTATTTTGAGAACAATCCGTAAAAACGACTTCTAATTTATTATTTAAAAAACTCTTTACTTTAAGAATATCAGTATTTAATACAGAGCATGGAGTTTGAGTGACTTCTTGAGGCCAAGTTGACTTGTCAGAAGGTAAAACTTCATATTTTTTTTGAGTTAATAAATATCTCAATCGGTTATTTAATTGATACTGATCTTGTTCAAAACCCGAAAATTTTTCTGGAATATGAATATATTTATAATCATTTACTTCTTGTGCATTTACAGTTGAGATACTGCATAAAAGTAATGTTGCTATTAAGTTTTTCATGTAAAAAGTTATTTGTATCAAATATAAAAAAAAGCATTCAAACTTAGGTGATAATACTATTTTATGATAATTTTTAATTAAAATAGTATTCTAATTATATAATATTGTATTAATTCAATAATAATTGTTTAAATTTAATCAATAAAAAATCATAAAATTATGTCAATATTAAAAGATAAAGTTGCCATTGTAACTGGTGCAGGTTCTGGGATTGGAAAAGCTGTTGCTGAATTGTATGCAAAGGAAGGCGCAAAAGTTGTCGTTTCTGATATTAATGAAGAAGGTGGAAAAGAAGTTGTCGAAATCATTAAAAAAAATGGAGGAGAAGCGTTTTTTTTCAAAGCTGATACTGCTTTGGCAGAAGACAACGAAGCCTTAGTGAATAAAGCGGTTGAGGTGTATGGAAAATTGGATATTGCTTGTAATAATGCAGGAATTGGAGGTCCTGCTGCATTAACAGAAGATTATCCGTTGGATGGTTGGAAAAAAGTAATTGACATTAATTTTAATGGTGTTTTTTATGGATGTAAATATCAACTACAAGCAATGGAAAAAAATGGAGGAGGTGCTATTGTGAACATGGCTTCTATTCATGGAGAGGTAGCAGCACCAATGAGTTCTGCTTATACTTCTGCTAAACATGGAGTAGTTGGATTGACGAAAAATATTGGAGCAGAATATGGGCCAAAAAATATTCGTTGTAACGCTGTTGGTCCTGGTTATATTATGACCCCTTTATTATCAAATAATTTGAGTGCAGATCATTTAGAAGTATTGGTTACAAAACATCCAATGGGTCGTTTAGGTCAACCAGAAGAAGTTGCTGAATTGGTTTTATTCTTAAGTTCGGACAAAGCATCTTTTATGACAGGAGGTTATTATCTTGTAGATGGAGGATACACAGCTGTTTAGAATATTTTTGATCTTATCTTAAAGGATTGAATGGATAATTAGCATTTAATCCTTAATTTTGCTTAAACGAAATACAAACAAGCAATGAAATTTTTTATCGATACAGCAAACTTAGCTGATATTAAAGAAGCGCAAGATTTAGGGATTTTAGATGGTGTGACAACGAATCCATCTTTAATGGCGAAAGAAGGAATTACTGGTCAAGAAAATATTATCAATCACTACAAAGCAATTTGCGAATTGGTAGATGGAGATGTATCTGCAGAGGTAATTTCTACTGATTTTGAAGGAATGGTAAAAGAAGGTGAAGCTTTAGCTGCTTTGAATCCTCAAATTGTGGTTAAAATTCCAATGACAAAAGATGGTGTTAAAGCATGTAAATACTTTTCTACAAAAGGAATCAGAACTAATGTAACGTTAGTTTTTTCAGTAGGACAAGCTTTATTGGCTGCAAAAGCTGGTGCAACTTACGTTTCTCCTTTTATCGGACGTTTAGATGATATTTCGACAGATGGTTTAAACTTGATCGAAGAAATTCGTTTGGTTTATGATAACTACTTATACGAAACTCAAATTTTAGCAGCTTCAGTTCGTCATACAATGCATATTGTAAACTGTGCTAAAATTGGTGCTGATGTAATGACTGGACCTTTATCGTCTATTTTAGGATTATTAAAACACCCTTTAACAGATTCTGGTTTAGCTCAATTTTTAGCTGATTACGCGAAGGGTAATAACTAAGATTTATTTATAAAAAACTATACGCGAAAAAAAGCTCATCAAATTTTGATGAGCTTTTTTATGTACATACTTTTCAATTAAGCTTCAACAGCTGCTAAAGCTTCAACAAAAATATTAACTTGATCTAATACTTTATTTTTTAATTCCTCATTTACAATTTCATTGTTTTGGAAATTATCGTGAAAAGAAGGAAATGTAGTACTTGCTACAATTTCTCCGCTTGCAAACATTCCGAAATATTTTGTTGCAACTTCCATCACGTTTCCGCCACCGTATCCACCTGGAGAAGTACTTAATAACAATAATTTTTTTCCTTTTAAATAAGGCATATCAATACGAGAAACCCAATCTAAAATGTTTTTTAAAGCAACAGAAAAATTACCATTATGCTCTGCTAAAGAAATGACCAAGCCATCTGCATCTTGTACTTTTTTGTAAAAATCTTGCGCTTCTTGTGGAAACCCATTTTCTACTTGTCGATCAGTGGAATAAATTGGCATTTCAAAATCATTAATATCGATTAAATCAATTTCTGCATTTTCGATTTGATTTAATGTATAATTTAATAATTGTTTATTGATTGATGTTTTGCTGTTACTTCCGGCAAATGCTAAAATTTTCATATTTCTATTTCGTTATTTTATTTTGATGAAGCAAATTTATCGCAACACCAAGCAGTTTTTATTGACCTATGTTAGGAAATGATAAATAACTTAAATTTTATTTTTAAATTCATTTACCTTTTTCATTAACTCGTTATTTAATTCTTCGTTTGAGATTTTTCCGTCCGAAAAATTTTCGTCAAATTTTGGTAAAGAAAAATCAATTAAGATGGTTCCTCCAAGTTTTGTTAACAATTTAGATCCTGCTTCCAAAGCATTTTTTCCTCCATATCCACCTGGAGAAGTGCTCATAACAAATAGTTTTTTACCTTCGAGAAATTTGTAATTGATACGAGAACACCAATCCATATAACTTTTAAAAACAGCTGAAAAACTTGCGTTGTGTTCTGCTAATGAAATGATAAGAATATCTGAATCGACTAATTTTGAATAGAATCTTTTGACTTCATCAGAGAAGCCTTCGTTTTTTTCGATGTCAATATCAAAAGTTGGAATATTGTAATCATCTAAATCTAAAATTTCAATTTCATGTTCATTCAACAAAGATGAAGCATAGGTTACCAATTGTTTGTTAATAGATGTTGAACTATTACTTCCTGCAAAAGCTTTAATTATCATAGTGTTATTGTTATTTATCTTTTATAATTGGTCGCATTAAACCTTCTTGTGCAACACTACAAATCAATTCTCCAGATCGATTAAAAAGATTTCCTCTCGTAAAACCTCTTGTGTCTACAGCACTCGGAGAAGTTACATTGACTAAAATCCAATCCTGTAAATTTGGTTCGCGGTGAAACCAAATCGAATGATCTAAACTTGCCATTTGTGTATTCCCGAAATGAGCTTTGGACGCATGTGGTTTTATGGCTGTCGAAAGTAAATTATAATCCGAACTATATGCCATTAATTGGTGTACAATCGGCAAAGGTAAATTATCAGGCACATCATTAAATGTTAACCAAACATTACTTTTATTCGGATAGTCTTTCTTTTCGAAAGGATTCATCAATTCAACTGGTTTGAAATCTAATGGTCGCTCAGCTAAAACAAATCGCATAATTGATTTGGGTAAAATTGATCCAAATTGTTCTGCAACATCATTCCAACTCATCAATTCTTCAGGTGGTGTGACAACAGGCATCTCATCTTGATGTTCGTAACCTTCTTGTTTTAATTGAAAAGAACATGCCATCACAAAAATCGGAACATTGTCTTGTTTTGCTGTGACAACACGTGTACTAAAGCTTCCTCCATCGCGAAGATTTGCAACTTCAAAATAGATTAGTTTTTCTAAATCTCCTGGTAAAATAAAATAAGAGTGAAGGGAATGACAAAAACGATCTGAAGGTACAGTTTGATAAGCGGCATGTAACGCTTGGCTTACGACTTGACCTCCAAAAACGTTTGGACTTCCCATAAAAGAACTTTTCCCTTCGAATAGATTTGTTTCTAATTTTTTGAGTGAAATCAATTCGATGAGTTCTTGAGTCGTTTTCATTATAAAGTTTAAAATTTCAAATTATTTAATTTCTGCATATTTTGTTCCAATGCAGTTTTATATTCTTTTTTCATTCTAGTGATTAATTCTGCTGTCGAAATAACATCGTGAATTCCTGAAACACCATGACCAGCTGACCAAATGTCTTTCCATGCTTTATGTCCGTCACCGCCGATTAGTTTAGAAAAATCTTCTTCTTTCTTTTCGTCTAAATCAATTCCAGAATGAATAATACTTGGTTTCAAAAAATTAGCATTTACGCCAGAAATTCCATCCGTATATAGCACGTCTTCAAAAGTAGAATCGACTAACATTTTTTTATAATCTTCTTCAGCATAAGCTTCTTTTGTAGCGATAAATCGAGTTCCAATATACGCAAAGTCAGCTCCCATATTTTCAGCTGCTAAGATATCATTTCCATCGTTCATAGCACCTGCTAAAATCAAGCAACCATCGTAAAATGTTCGAATATCATCAATCAAAGCAAAAGGATTAGCTGTACCTGCATGACCGCCGGCACCCGAAGCAACTGCAATTATTCCATCAACCCCCGCTTCAGCAGCTTTTTCTGCATGACGTTTTTTGATTACATCATGAAAAACCAAACCACCATAGCTATGTACAGCGTCTACAACTTGTTTTACAGCACCAAGCGAAGTAATAATAAGTGGTACTCTATATTTTGCACACAAAGATAAGTCAGTTTCTAATCTTGGATTCGTTTTATTAACAATTAAATTAACGCCAAATGGAGCTGTTTTTTTTCCCGTTTCATCTTCAAATTGTTTTAATTGAGTAGTGATATCAATTAACATTTGCTCGAAATCTTCGGCAGTCCTTCCATTGAGAGAAGGAAATGTTCCACAAACACCATTTTTACAAGCTTCTACAACTAATTCTGTTCTTGAAACTAAGAACATTGGTGATGTAATTAAGGGTAGGTCTAAACTATTTTTAAATTCGTGTAAAGTCATTTTTAAAATTTTCTAATGTGGTTACATCTGCAATATAAGTATAAATTAATTTTAGGAAAATAAAAATTCCTTCACAATTTCTAAATGTAGAAGCAAATCCTTTAATGTATCTTTGCAAACGAAAATAAATAATACATTGGAGTTAAAAGAACATTTAAGACGTAATATAAAATTAGCATTTCCAGTAATGATTACTCAAATGGGGCAGATTTCTGTCAACATTATAGATAATATTATGGTGGGAGGTTTAGGTGGAAAATACGATAATATTGAGGATGAAGTTTTAGGAAAAACAGCTTTAGCTGCAGCATCGTTAGGAAATTCATTGTTTTTTGCTGTATTAGTATTTGCCTTTGGATTTAGTTTTGCTTTGTCACCTTTGATAGCCGCAGAAGATTCGAAAGGAGATAAAAAAATGGCAGCAAGTTATTTTTCGCATAGTTTTGTTTTAAATGTTACTTTATCGATTGGCTTATTCTTATTGATTACGTTCTTAAAACCATTAATGTATCACATGGGACAACCAGAAGATGTAGTCGAAAAATGTATTCCATATTTAACGATCATGACGTTTTCTATGATTCCTTTGATGGTTTTCCAAACGTTTCGTCAATTATCTGAAGGCTTATCTTTGACTGTCCCTGTAACTATTGCAACTGTTTTGAGTAATGTTATCAATATTGCGTTAAACTATGGATGGATTTATGGGAATTGGGGATTTCCTCGTTTAGAAGTTGCTGGTGCAGCTTGGGGAACATTTGTTGCTCGTTTGGTGATGATGATTTTCTTGGTTGTTGTATTACTTAATTTTAAGAAAACAAAAGCAGTACTACAAGAAGTTCAGTTCAAAACAAGTAATTTTAAGAAAGTTATTTTTCGAAAAATTGCAGGAATTGGTATTCCAACTGCCTTGACTTCATTTTTTGAAATGAGTGCGTTCTCTTTGGCAGCTTTTGTTTGTGGATATACGTTTACAAATTCTATTGCTGATCAAGAACTGGCAAAAGTAAATTTGGCTGCGCATCAAATTGCAATAAACCTTGCTTCGACGACATTTATGATGTGTACTGGAATTGGAGTGGCGGCAACTGTTAGAATTGGAAATCAATTGGGATTAAAGGATTATAAAACCTTACGAGAAGCTGGCTGGTCTTGTATTTTGATGGTGTTAACTTTTATGATATTCTGTGGAATTTTATTTATTATTTTTCGTTATCAACTGCCAACCATTTATTTAGATAATCCAGAAGTCATAAACATGGCTGCTTCGTTATTAATTATAGCCTCTCTTTTCCAGATGTCAGATGGAGTACAATTGGTATTGTTAGGAGCTTTGCGAGGAATGACGGATGTTAAAATCCCTTCAATATTGACCTTTATTTCATATTGGTTAATTGCAATTCCGATAGGTGTAGTGTTAGCAATTGTATTCGAAATGAGAGCTTTCGGGATGTGGATAGGTTTGGGGACAGGCCTAACAGCATCAGCAATATTTTTAATGATTCGATATAATCGTCAAACCAAAAAAATGATTAGGGAAAATCCTAATTCTGAACTAATTTTAGAAGATAAATTAAATAATATATAACATGGAATTACCAAAATTTTTATTGGCAGATAATTCAACAATGCCAGAGAAAATCTTTATTCTACATACAGAATATCCACGCTTTTTATTAGATGTTGAAACAGACGATATCGAGTGGTTTGAAGATATTTCTGAAGAAGAAGATAATGAAGAATTTAACACAGAAGTTGCAAATCTTATTGAAGACGCTTTAGATTTTTATGATCAAGAAATGTCTTTTTTAGATGAAGAAGAATAAGTCTTTTTTTAATAAAAAACCATAGTTTTTATTAGTGTACAAAATACACTAAAATATTTTTTTATGCTTGCATACTATTTTTTTTATTCATATTTTGCAACTAAGAAAATTATTCAAAACCATGGAAATAAAACGATTATTTGATTTTCCGCAAAATCAATTAGAAAATAATCCTCGAGAAGATGCATTAGTGTCCAAAGTAAACGGAGCTTGGGTGAAAACCTCAACGCAGGAATATCTTGCTAAAGCCAATGCATTTAGTCGAGGATTATTACAATTAGGAATAAAACCACAAGATAAAATAGCAATTGTAACTACTACTAACCGTACCGAATGGAATATTTGTGACATCGGTATACAACAAGTTGGTGCTATTTCTGTTCCGCTTTATCCTACACTTTCAGAAGATGATTTTGATTATATATTAAATAATGCCGAATGTAAGTTCGTCATTGTTTCCGACAAAAATTTATACGATACTGTGTCTGCGGTAAAAGAGAAGGTTTCAACGTTAGTTGGGATTTATAGTTTTGATGAAATTAATGGAGTTCCCAATTTTAGAGAAATTTTAGATTTGGGCGAAGATAATTCTACTCAACACGAAGTCGATAGTATCAAGGAAATCATTAAACCTTCTGAAGTTGCTACCTTAATTTATACTTCAGGAACAACAGGACGTCCAAAAGGAGTGGTCTTAACACACGAAAATATTGTTTCAAATGTGTTAATGTCTGTTGATCGTATCCCAGTATTTCCAAATCAAGCAATTGCTTTAAGTTTTCTTCCGATTAATCATGTTTTTGAACGAATGTTAATTTATTTGTACCAACATTTGAGTATAGGAATTTGGTATGCTGAAAGCATTGATAAATTAGGTGAGAATATGAAAGAGGTAAAACCTCATGTCATGACTGTAGTTCCTCGTTTAGTAGAGAAAGTTTACGATAAGATTTATAATACTGGAGCATCTGCTGGAGGGCTTAAGACAAAGATTTTTATGTGGGCTTTAAGTCTTGTAGAAGATTATGATCCGTACAATCCAAAAGGAGGATTATTTGGCCTAAAACATTCTATTGCCAAAAGTTTAGTGTTTAGCAAATGGAAAGAAGGAGTTGGAGGTAATTTAGTATGCATGGTCTCTGGTTCTGCGCCTTTAGCATCTCGTCTAAATCATATTTTTTGGGGTGCTGGAATTCCAATTTTAGAAGGTTATGGCTTAACGGAAACCTCTCCTGTAATTTCGGTGAACTGCATGAAAAAAGAAGGTTTTGGAATTGGAACTGTTGGAGCGCCATTAAAAGGTGTTGAAGTGAAAATTGCTGAAGATGGTGAAATCTTAGTAAAAGGACCAAATGTGACGCAAGGTTATTACAAAGATCCCGAAAAAACAGCTGAGGCTTTTACCCCAGATGGTTATTTTAAAACTGGTGATATAGGTGTTTTAGAAAGAGGTTTACTAAAAATTACAGATCGTAAAAAAGAGATGTTTAAAACTTCTGGAGGAAAATATATCGCTCCTCAAATCATTGAAAATAAATTAAAACAATCTCGTTTTATCGAACAGGTAATGGTTGTTGGAGAAGGAGAGAAAATGCCTTGTGCAATTATTCAACCTAACTTCCAAGTATTAAAAGATTATTTGAATATCAAAGGAATTGCTGTACCTGATTCTAATTCTGCAATAATAAAAGAACCTGCAATTTTAGATATTCTTAGCCGTGAAATCGATAAAAATAACAAAGGTTTAGGGCATTGGGAACAAATCAAAAAGTTCGAATTAACACCAGAAGAATGGACAATTGATGATGGATTGTTAACACCAACATTAAAATTAAAACGAAAAAATGTTTTAGCTAAATATCAAGAGTTATACAATAAATTATACGACAAGAAATAGATTTCATAAAAAAACTCAACTAAATATTAGTTGAGTTTTTTTTATGAATAGTTATAAAATTTATTCTTTTCGACCACCCATCGCCATCATCACGAAATAAAGTAATTGCGCTAAAGAACCAATTGCAGCAACAACATATGTTCTTGCGGCCCATTTTAACGAGTCTTTTGCACCTTCATATTCGTTTGGCATAACCATATTAGTCCCTTTTAACCAAGCCAAAGCTCGGTTCGAAGCATCATATTCTACTGGTAACGTTACAAAAGCGAAAACAGTTGTTACGGCAAATAAGAAAATCCCAATCCATAATAAAGTGGCATTTTTAGAAGATGCCATTACAATTATACCTAACATCAAAATCCATTGATTTAATCGAGATGCTAAATTTACCATTGGAACCATTTTCGAACGGAATTGTAACATACTGTATCCAACAGCATGTTGAACAGCATGTCCAACTTCGTGTGCTGCAACAGCTGCAGCTGCTGCATTGCGTTCATGATAAACTACTTCAGATAAATTAACTGTTTTATCCATTGGATTATAATGGTCTGTTAATTGTCCTGGAGTCGAAATCACACGAACATCGTGGATGTTATTGTCAGATAGCATTTTTTCTGCAATCTCTCTTCCAGACATTCCGTTTGCCAAATGTACTTTCGAATAATGCTTAAATTTACTTTGTAGTCGGTTGCTAACAAACCAACTAATTAGCATAAATAGTCCAATAATAATGTAATAACCTGTCATCTATTTTTATTTTATTTTTTTAATTTTTAATCGTTGTTTAAAATTCAAAAAGTATTCCAATAAGTGAATAAAGACAAAAATAATAGAATTGTTGGCTTTTTGGCAGATTTATGCATAAAATCATATAAATTGAAGATGGAAAACTGACATTTTAGTTAAAAAACATTCTATTGAAATTACAAAACTTAGTATCTTTGCGAGCTATGAGCATTCGTATTAAAGAAGTACAATCTAAACAGGATTTGGAGGCTTTTATTAAGTTTCCAATGCATTTGTATAAGGATAATCAATATTACGTTCCGCCCTTTATTAACGAGGAGAAGGAAACATTAGATGTTTCTAAAAATCCAGTTTTTAAGGATGCTGAAGCACGTTATTTTCTTGCTGAAAAAGAAGGGAAGATTGTGGGGCGTGTGGCTGCAATTATCAATTGGCAAGAAGTAAATAAACAACATAAACGTAAAATGCGTTTTGGTTGGTTTGATATGATTGATGATATCGAAGTGACAAAAACACTTTTAGCCAAAATTGAGGAAATTGGAAAAGAAAATAAATTAGAATATATAGAAGGACCAGTTGGATTTTCAAATTTAGAGAAAGCAGGAATGCTGACGATGGGATTTGATAAATTAGCAACAATGGTAGGTTTATATAATTATTCATACTATTCGCAACATTTAGAAGCATTAGATTTTGAAATGGCAAATGAATGGGTAGAATATGAATTACCTGCGCCAACAGAATTACCAGAAAAGGTCATTAAATTTAATAAAATCATTCGTGAACGTTACAAATTAAAAGAATTGAAGTTCACTAAAACTTCTGAAATTCTTCCTTATGTTGATGAAATGTTCGATTTGTTGGACAAAACATACAGTGAATTAGACACCTACGTTCCGATTGCAGATTACCAAATAGAATATTACAAAAAGAAATATATTCCGTTTATCAATCCAGATTTTGTAAATTGTATTGTGGATGAAAATGGAAAAATGGTTTCGTTTGCGATAACGATGCCATCATATTCAAAAGCGATGCAAAAAGCGAAAGGCAAAATCTTGCCTTTTGGTTGGTGGCATCTAATGCGTGCGAGTAAAAACAACGATTCTGCGCAGTTCTACTTAATTGGAATTGATCCTAAATTTCAAGGTAAAGGCGTAACAGCATTAATTTTTAATGCAATGTTTGATACTTTCAAACGTAACGGAATCAAGTTTTTGGAAACAAATCCAGAATTGGCCGACAACGAAAGTATTCAAGTGTTATGGAAATCTTATAATCCAGTAAATCACAAACGTCGAAAAACGTTTAGAAAATCAATTCAATAAAATATATAACGTAGAATTTAACACGAATAAGGTAAATAAGCATGTTTGATATTCAGCAATTAGATCAAGAGTATTCGACTTTTAAACAAGAAGGTTTTGATTTGAAATGGTTAAATTTTGAAGATTTAAAGAATTATTTTTCACTAAAATCGTCTCAAAAAGAACAAATAGGAACATCATTTTTAGGAAATGAAATTTATAAATTAAGTTTCGGAACTGGAGAAAAACGTTTATTAATTTGGTCTCAAATGCACGGAAACGAATCCTCAGGAACTCGTGCAATGTTTGATGTAATTAATTTTTTTGAACAAAAATCAGAATTGGCTCAAACTATTTTGTCTCAACTGACAATTGATTTTATTCCAATGTTAAATCCAGATGGTGCTAATGTCAATACACGTCGAAATGCAGTTGGAATTGATATTAACCGTGATTTTTTAGCTAAACAATCGACTGAAATTCATATTTTGTTAGATCAAGTAGTGAAAGGAAATTACCAAACTTTGTTTAATTTACATGATCAACGTACCATTTTTAATGTTGGTCAAACAGCGAAACCTGCAACGCTTTCTTTTTTGGCACCTTCGTATAATGTTGAGGAAGATGTAAACGAAGTTCGTGAAAAAACGATGGGTATCATTCAATCCATGAATACAGCATTGCAACAAGTGATACCGGGGCAAGTAGGTCGTTATACTTCGGAGTTTTATCCAATGTCGACAGGTGATAATTTTACGAAAATGGGGTATCCTTGCGTGTTGTTTGAAGCAGGTCATTTCGCAAATGATTATCAACGAAATACGACGAGAAAATATAATGCGTTAGCAATTTTAGCTGGCTTAAATGCGTTGGCAACGCAGGATAAATTTCCGTTTGATAACTATTTATCAATTCCTCAAAATGGACAAAAATACTTGGATATATTAATTCGTAATGTTCAACTTAAAAATGAAGATAAGTTTTCATTTGTTGATTTGGGAATTTATTTTGAAGATGAATACAACGAAGAAAATAATACGGTTGATCAAATGGCTAAAATTGTTGAGATTGGCGATTTAAGAAAATTCATCGGGCATCTTGAAATTGATGCGAAGAAGCAAATTTATAAAGGAGTACAGAAGAATTATCCCATATTAAATCAATTAGCAACTTTCGAAATTGGTTCAATTAAGTTCAAAAATGGTCGATTGATTGACTAATTATTTATACATTTAAAACCTAAAACTAAAAATAAAATGAAAAAAATATTGGCAATTGCACTTGTAGTAATGTTAGGATTTTCGACGCAAACTTTTGCTCAGAAAAAAGTGACGAATCGCGTAATTACTTCAGAAAACGGAACAAAAATGTTGACAGGAGAATTTAACAGAGAAGCTTTAGAAGAAGCTGATTTTAAAGGTTGGTACAACCAAGAGTACGATTCTTACGAAGTTGAAAAAAGTAAACTAAGAGCATTGAAAGGTTTGAGAAACTATCGTATCGAAGTTTTTGTAGGAACTTGGTGCCCAGATTCTCGTCGCGAATTGCCTCGTCTGTATAAAATATTAGATGATATTAAATTTTCTCAAAACCGTTTGAAAGTGATTGGTGTTAACCGTCAAAAGAAAAGTTTTAATGGAGAAGAAATCAATAAAAATATAATTCGTGTTCCGACAATTATCGTTTATAATAATAAAAAAGAAGAAGTTGGAAGAATTGTTGAATCTCCTGTTTCTGGATATTTAGAAGAGGATTTGGCACAGATTGTGAATGGTACGCCGTTGACACCAAATTATACAAATGAGTAATTTAAAAAAAATAATTCTTGTCGTTGTAGCTTTTGTTTTTGGCGTGATGATTACGTATTTCATCATGGATAAATTTAAAACAGAAGATTATTCCGAACAATCGCATGTCATAGCTTATCAAATCGAACGAATGAATAAAATGATTGTTGCTGAACAAACTTATTCAGATTTATACAATCATACATCAAAAAAATCAGTACCTGGTTTTACAGATATTTTTTCGTCGGATAAAAAAGTAACACTTTTAGTGAAAGCAAAAGCACAAGCAACCTATGATTTAAAAAAAATGGATGTTGAATTAGATTCGGTAAATAAGAAAATTATAATCAAATCAATTCCAGCAGTTGAAATAAAAGTGTATCCTGATGTCAGTTTTTATGATATGGATCAAAGTGTTTTTAATAAATTTAGTAAAGATGATTTGAACGGGATTAAGAAGCGTGCGGTAGAGCATGTTGAGAAAACTGTCGATAAATCGAAACTAAAAAAAGAAGCACATCAACAATTAATTCAAAATCTTGGCGATTTGTACTTCTTGGCTAAAACCTATGGTTGGACAATAGAAGATAAAACGAGTTATGCAAACGAATTGAATAAATTATACGATTAAAAATAATTAAAAACCTGTTCGAAAGAATAGGTTTTTTTAGCTGAATAAAGAAATGAAGAGTTTCTTATTTTAGAATTAAAAATAGTATTTTCGCTTAATATTAAAAATAAAAATGAATTGGCGTAGATTTTTACTTCCATTTTCTGGTTTATATTGGATAGGAACTTCGGTTCGAAATCTGTTTTACAACATTGGAATGATGCGTTCTACATCATTCAATATTCCCATTATTAATGTTGGAAATTTGTCTGTAGGAGGAACAGGGAAGTCACCTCATATCATGTATTTGATTGATTTGTTGAAAGACGAGAAATTAACTGCAACATTGAGTAGAGGTTATGGTCGAAAAACAAAAGGTTTTTTAATTGCAAATTATTCTTCTAAGGTTTATGATATTGGAGATGAACCTATGCAGTTTTTTCAACGTTTCAAGAACAGAATCTTGATTGCTGTTTGTGAAGAAAGAGTTTTTGGAGCTCATAAATTAATAGATCATTACAAATCAGAAGTGATTTTGTTGGATGATGCGTATCAACATCGCGCAATAAAAGCTGGTTTCAACATTATGTTGACAGATTTTAATAACCCATATTACAAAGATTTTTTGTTGCCAGCTGGTGATTTGAGAGAGAGTGGAAGTGGAGTTCGTCGTGCTGATATTGTAATTGTAACAAAATGTCCTGATCGAATTTCGGAAGAAAAACACAAAGAAATTTCGAAACGAATTAAGTTGAAATCCCATCAACAATTATTTTTCTCGAAAATTGTTTATGATAACAAATTGATAGGAAGATTAGATGATGTAGAGAAATCAACTTGGAAAAATCTAAATGTTATTTTGGTTACTGGAATCGCAAAAACTGATGGTTTAGTGAAATTTGCAGAAGAAAATTTTGCCAATGTATTGCATTTAGAATATCCAGATCATCATAATTTTAGTCAATCAGAAATTGAGTATATTTACAAACGATACGAAGATACGGAAGGAAGAAAACGTTTTGATAAAATTATCATGACAACGGAGAAAGATTTTATGCGTTTGATGGAAGAATCCATGATAAAAGACGATTTATATTATATTCCGATTCGTATCGAAATTAACGATAAAGAAAAATTTAATCAAACTATTTTAGAGTATGTTGGAAAGAATTAATGAGGCTATAAAGTACATCAATAATTTATTGCCAGGTCAACCAGAATTTGTAATTGTATTAGGATCTGGTTTAGGAAAATTAGAAGACGAAGTAGAAAATAAAGTTGTAATTAACTACAAGGATATTCCAAACTTTCCTCAAGTAACAGTAGAAGGACACAAAGGTCATTTAGTATACGGAACTATTTTGGGTAAAAAAGTTTTGATGATGGCTGGTCGTTTTCATTATTACGAAGGGTATTCGATGGAAGAAGTTACTTTTCCAATGCGTGTTTTTAACGGATTAGGAATTAACAAAGTTATTTTATCAAATGCTTCAGGAGGTGTTAATCCAAATTTCCAAGTAGGAGATATTTTAATTGTAAAAGATCATATCAACATGATGCCAGAACATCCTTTACGTGGAAAAAATATCGACGAATTAGGACCACGTTTTGTAGACATGTCTAAAGCGTATGACAAAGAAATGTTGAACGAAGCGGTAGAGTTTGCTAAAGCAAATGATATTTTAGTTCATCAAGGTGTTTATGTCGGATTACAAGGGCCAACTTTCGAAACACCATCAGAATATGGATTGGTACGTTTTATCGGTGGAGATTGTGTTGGAATGAGTACTGTTCCAGAAGTAATTGTTGCTCGCCACATGGATATGCGTGTGTTCTGCGTTTCTGTAATTACAGATTTAGGTGGACCAGAAATTTCGTTTGATGTTTCGCATGAAGATGTCTTAAATGCAGCGAACAATGCTATGCCGAATGTAATTAAAGTGGTAAAAAGTGTTATCGAAAATTGTTAATTTTCAACGAAAATAAGATAAAAAAGCCAACTTTAGACTGCACC
>NZ_CALGVK010000016.1:0-40010 GCF_937930195.1 uncultured Empedobacter sp. | reverse complement strand
TTCGAAAAATAAGGAACATTCACTTTATTTCCATTCGTCAAAGAAATTGTTTGATTGTTCTCCCAATTTATTTTGTAATTTTGACTAAACAATTGAGGAAATTGTAGCAAAGTTGCGACTAAAATAAAATATTTCTTCATGTCTGTTAAACGCTAATTTGGCAAATATATTTTCAATCGTAAAATAAAAAAATAATTCTTACGTTAGATACAAGAAATAAAGCATTTTTTCGTTGTAAGATTAATGTCAAATGCTTTTATTTGCATTAAATTTAATATTTGAAAACCAGAAATATTCTATGAAAATGAATAAAGGACGTATTTTTTCTCTTGCGCTTGCAGCTGTTACAATGAGTGTATTTGTAGGTTGTGCAAGTAGTTCAGGTAAGAAAAAAGGAGGTGGAACAAAAAATTTCACAAGTCGTACAGGTTGGAAACCAAACGATAGTAAAGGTTGGTTTTTTTCGGGTAAAAAGAAAGAAAACATTAAAGCATGGCCTGGAATGGTTTTCATCGAAGGTGGGTCATTTAAAATGGGAATAACGAAAGATGATGTGTTACACGATTGGAATAACTCTCCAGTTCGTATGCAAGTAAAATCTTTCTTTATTGGTGAAACTGAGGTTACAAACTACGAATACAAAGAATACTTAACTTGGCTGAAAGTTGTTTTCCCACCAGAAGATACGCAGTACAAGGATATCTATAATGGAGCCTTACCAGACGAAACGGTATTCAATAACCAATTATCAAGAGATGATTTCTCGACAGAAAATTACTTGTTTTCACCAGAGTTTAGCTACTACCCTGTAGTTGGTATTTCTTGGTTGCAAGCAGTAAACTATTGTGATTGGTTAACAGATCGTGCTAACGAAAAAGCCTTGATGAACAAAGGAATCTTATCAAAAGATTACTATAATAACGAAGAATACAATTACGGAAACAAAACATTCAATGCAGAACAATATAAGTTAGGCGACACGAATGTAAATGAAGCTATTGATTCGACTAAAATTATGAGAGCGAATCAAATTAAAACTCAAAACTCTCGTATCCTAAAAGCAAATCGTGCAACAGGTTCTTTAGAAGTTCAACCTTTCCGTTTACCTACTGAGGCTGAATGGGAATATGCAGCTTTAGCTTTACCTGGAAACCGTGAATACAACGAATACAAAGGAAAAGAAGTTGCTCAAAATAATTTAAGAGTAACAAAAGGAGCGCAAAGAGGTCAATATTTAGATAACTTCAAACAAGGTCGTGGAGATTATTCAGGTATTGGAGGATTTGGAAACGATGGTTCTGCTATTACAAGTGATGTTCGTAAATATCCATCAAATGATTTTGGTCTTTATGGAATGTTAGGTAACGTTGCTGAATGGGTATCTGATGTATATCGTCCAATCATTGACGAAGAAGCGAATGATTTCAATTATTACCGTGGTAATGTGTTCAGAACTAATATTGATAATGGTGCTGGTGGTTTTGAAAAATACGACGAAACAAACGTAGAATACGATACATTAGACAATGGTAAATTAGTTTACAAAGGTTTACCTGGCGCATATAAAAAACAAACACAATACGATTTGACAAATTATCGTGATGGTGATCCTAACTCTTCTCTTAACCCAAGAGTTGAAGACGGTAGATCTGCTGATCAGGCGACAGAAGATATGTATAATGCTCCTCAACGTAAATTTACAGTAGACGAAAAAGGTCGCGTTATATTAGAAAAAGATACAACAAATCGTACTTCTGATATTTCTGATGAAACACGTGTTGTAAAAGGAGGTTCTTGGAAAGACCCTATCTATTGGATAGATGCTGGACAAAGACGTTATTTACACCAAGCAAGTGCAACAAACTGGATTGGTTTCCGTGTAGCTCAAGAATATACAGGTAGCTTCGAATCTAAGCGTAAACGTAGAGGATAAATATCCTTTTATATAAATAAGAAAACTCGGTTAATAACCGAGTTTTTTTATGTATGTAATTAGCTGTTATTGAGTTAAAGACCAATAAGTAAAACCATTATGTTCTACTACTTTTTCGAAACCAAGTTTCTTCAAAAGATTAATTGATTTAAAATTATCTGAGAAAGATTTTGCTGTTACCTCTTTCACTATTTCTTGAGAAAATGCCCATCTAATCAATTCTGTGCACGCTTCCTCTGCATAACCTTTCCTTCTCTCCTCTCTTATTATTCCATAACCAATATCCACATTTTCATCCGCTGCATTAAAACCTTTAAAACCTACATCACCAATTATTTCTTTTGTATCCTTTTTAATAATCATCCACGATTCAAACCCCGTAACATAATTATGGATTAACAATTTTTGAATAATCTTAGGTATTGTATCCATCATATCTTGATCGGGCCAATCTTTTCCTTTTAGAAACCCCTTCTCTTCTAAAATACGATAATCATTGTACAACATATCTTCGCAAATATCAATTGTAAATGGCACGAGAAGCAAACGTTCTGTTTCTAAATTATCTATAGTAATCTCTTTTATTTTCATTCTTTAATTAAAATGCAAGCAGTAATTTTTCAATATAACAATTAAACCAGATAAATAAACTACACCAAGATTTATCTCATCAAATATTTTGCAATTATCGTAAAATACTTCCTTTAAATCACAAAAACGATTCAATAAATTTTATATTTGTACAGAACAATAACAATTATTTCTTTGTCAATTTTGCAAAAGAAATTTATCTTCTATTTTATTTAGATTACATGAATACAGCAGAAATATTCGAACAATTTCTAAAATCGAAAAACGTTACGACAGATACACGTAACATCTCAAAAGATTGTATCTTTTTTGCTTTAAAAGGGGCAAATTTCAACGGAAATACATTTGCACAAGAAGCTATAAATCAAGGTGCAATGTTGGCAATTGTAGATGAAAAAGAATATGAAAATAACAATCAAAATATTTTTTTAGTTCACAATGCTTTAGAAACTCTACAAGACTTAGCAAGAATGTACCGAAAACACCTTCAAATTCCATTTATTGGTTTAACAGGTTCTAATGGAAAAACAACAACAAAAGAATTAATTTCGGCTGTTTTGAAGGAAAAGTTTAAAACGCATTATACATTCGGAAATTTGAATAACCACATTGGTGTTCCTTTAACGATATTATCTATTCCAGAAGATACAGAAATCGCTGTAATTGAAATGGGTGCAAATCATCAAAAGGAAATAGAATTGTTAGCCTCTATTTCTCAACCTGATTTCGGTTATATCACCAACTTTGGAAAAGCTCATTTAGAAGGTTTCGGTGGAATTGAAGGCGTGATTAAAGGAAAATCTGAATTGTATGATTTTCTTAGAGCAAATAAAAAAACTGCATTTGTCAATTATAACGATCCTATTCAAGTAGAAAAAACTGCCGATATTAACCGAATCACTTTTTCTGATCAGAATAATACAGATGTACAAATCGAATTAATCGAAAACAAAACGGAATACCTTGCTGTTAAATACAAAAATTTAGATATTCATTCTCATTTGACTGGAAATTATAATTTTAGTAACATTTCATGTGCGATTGCTATTGGTCAATATTTTGGAATAGATGCTGAATCAATCAAAAATGGAATCGAAAATTACTTTCCTTCAAATAATCGTTCGCAAATTATCAATAAAGAAAATTATAAAATTGTGATGGATGCTTATAATGCAAATCCAAGTAGTATGGAAGCTTCACTCAATAATTTTGTCAAATTTGAAGGTTCTAAGACAATTATAATTGGTGATATGTTCGAGCTTGGTGATGAAGCTAAGACAGAACATCAACGTGTTTTAGACTTGGCTGAACGTTTAAACTTTGATCAAATCTTTATTTTAGGACATCATTTTTCTGAAACAATTACAACAAATCCGAACGTTAAAAAATTTGAAGATCGCAAAGCTTTCGAAAAATATTTGATTGATAATCCTATTAAAACTAAAAATATTTTAATAAAAGGTTCTCATGGCATGAGACTTGACTTACTTGAGAATATCTAATTGTAAAATGCTACTACCTATGTATAAATCAATCATCATTTCCTTCATTTTATCGTTGTCTTATGTTCATTCACAAAGCATTATTGATTGGAATAAAAATGAAAGATTGAAATACGAAAACTTTAAAAAGAAGCCTTTTCAAACAAAAATACCACAAGGTTTTCTTGATTCGAAATTAGGATGGCAAATTGCTGAAACGGATGGAGAAATTCCGAAAGTAAAAGTTTTTAATCGTTTTGATGAAATTAATTCTTGGATTTCGATAAAACATGTAGGAATTTTAAATGAAATGCAATTACAATTTGATCTTTCTGAGCTATACGCCCGAAAAATAAGAAAAGACTTTGAAGAACTTCAAGCTAAAAAAGTAATGGATAAAAATTCTTATCGTTCAAAATTTTTATTAAACTCTAACAATTTAAAAAAAAGATTAAAATCTATGGCTAGTGTTTCTATTAATCAACCAGATTTATATAATTTATTAAACAAGCAAATTCAGGATTCTTTATTCATCTATAAGTCTTATTCGAATTAGCTTAATAGCTTGATGTTAACCTTTTAATAAAATATAATTAAGAGAGTAAAGCTATTTTTTTGTAACTTAGCTTTCTTTTTAAATCATTCAATATGAAAAAAATAGTTTTACAATTTAGTCTGTTTTTAGTTGGAACAAATCTTTTTGCTCAAGCTCCTGCTAATTACTATGACAATGCAACAGGTAGTGGTTATACCTTAAAAACACAACTATATAATATTATTAAAAATCATAGTACAAAAAGCTATGATGCTCTAAAAGGGTTATATAGACAAAATGATTCTGATAATGGTTTTCAAGATAAATATTATGAAAAAGATAATTCAATTTTAGACATTTATTCAGAAAACCCAACAGGTACTGATCCTTATAATTATACACCTGGTCAGAAAGAATGTGGAAATTACAAATATGAAGGAGATTGTTATAATAGAGAACATTTAATTCCACAGAGTGTTTTTAGTAAGGCATCACCTATGGTATCTGACCCTTTACATATATGGCCAACAGATGGTGTAGTAAATGGAATGAGAAGTAATTATCCTCACGGAGTTGTAGGAACTATAGATAAAACTTCTCAAAATGGCTCGAAATTAGGGAATAATCTAAATTCTGGTTATTCATACGGATATTCTGGTACAGTTTTCGAACCGATAGATGAATTTAAGGGAGATATCGCTCGTGCTTATTTTTATTTCGCAACACGATACGAAGGAAATGGCATTCAGAATTGGAAATATGCGATGTTCAATGGATCAAAAGATAAAGTTTTCACAGATACTTTCTTAAAAATATTAATAACTTGGCATTTAAATGATCCAGTTTCTGATCGTGAAAAAGACATTAATAATATTGTGTACAGGTACCAAAAAAATAGAAATCCTTATGTAGACCATCCAGAATTTGTAGAAAAAGTTTGGGGATATAACTTAGGAACAGGAGATTTTGAATACCAAAAACGTGATGATATCTCGGTTTATAATAAAACAACTCGTTCTGTAATTATTAAACTTGAAAATAATGCAAAATCAATTCAAAAAATTTCGGTTTTTAATTTTAATGGGCAATTAATTAATGAAATTCAAAACACTTCTAATCAAAAAGAAATTGAAGTAAATTTTAAAAATCCAGGAGTTTATATAATTAAAGTAGTTGGATCACAAATGGAAATTAACAAACGAGTTGTAATCAAATAACAAAACAGTCAAACGTTCAACATACAAATCCTTCGCAGAAAAAGTGAAGGATTTTTTAATAATTGAAAAATATGAAATAATCTTTTATTTTTATCATACCAAAATCAGTAGTTCTACAATACTTGTATATTGTTTTATAACAAATAAAATAGATTTGAATGGATTAGAATTATATTTTTGATAAACTAATTATTATTTAGTTCAATCATCAACTAAATCGTTCATAATAACATTATAAATGAAAGAATTCAATATCCATAAAACGTAATTTATACATTCTCTATTATTTAAACTCAACACTATTATAATCAACACATTAAATATCTATTAATTAATTTTTAAATGATAAAAAATTAATTATAATCTATTTTGTCCACCTTTTGTCCCCCTCAATTTTATTCAACGTAATTCAATAATTGATAAATTCGTAACAGAAAACGAAATAAACAAATTATACTTTATTAATAGCAGTTATTTATTTTGAAAATGCCAATAAAATAATCAAAACTATAAACATAACTTAAATTTATATAAATGAGAAAATTTATACTTTTTTTGATTATATTGGGATGGTCTCAATCAAAAGCGCAAGTTGGAATTGGTACAAGCACACCAAACTCAGCAACAATACTCGACATTTCTTCTACAGACAAAGGAATTCTTATTCCCAGACTTACAGAAACCGAAAGAAATACGTCGTTAGCTGATAACGATGTCAATACTGTTCCACCAGCTGGAGTTGTAAATCCTAATTTAACGGTAGGAACTTTAATTTTTAATACATCTGAAAATCGTTTTGAATTTTGGGATGGGACACTTTGGAGACAATTGTTTGTAACAACAAGCTCAGCAGCAGGAAATGATGGTGTAGTAAGAATAGATGGTGGGCTAAATGGAACTAAACCTAGTCTTGCTTTTGGGGAAAATAATGGTTTTTCTAATACAGGTACAAAAAAAATTGTGTATACAACTCCTTTAACATTTGCTCCCTCTCCTACAACTAGTTGGCCTGAAACAATCACAAATCCTACAGATGCTGATATATATCTAGCAGCGTCAAATAAATTTAGAGAAAACCCAATAAAAGGGCAAGTACACTTATGGCGATTAATAATTAATTTAACTGCTGGAGCTAATTCTGCTGGAGCAGTAAACGCCATTATGAAAAACCCTAGCTCAGGATTTATTATTAATTCTATTCAATTAATCCCAGCCGGTTCTGCTTCAGGAAGTATACTAACTTTTTATTTTTATACAATTGCTGATGATCAAAGTTTAGATCCTGGAAGAGGGTATGAATTTTATCTAGATGCCAATAAAGCTGTTACTGCTACAATTGAGTCTATAACAAGGGTTTCATTATTTAAGGATTAAATTTTTCTTCATAGTTTTTTCAATAAAAGGGTTTTTAGTTATAGAACCACCTAACCTATTTAAACTGGCTAGCTTTTCTAGAAATAGAAAAGCTGGTTTTTTATTTTACACAATAAAAATTAGAACCTATTCTAAGAACGATTATAATTAAACTTATGATTCTACGCATAGGTATTGCTTTCACATAAGGTTTAAATTGGTACAACTTATTACATCACAATAAAAAAATCTACAATGAATAATTTACTCAATGAGCCTGGACTTCAGCTAACAATATTACTTCTCTTTATTCCATTATTTTTTGCATTAATTCTTGTGTTAGTAAAAATAAATGCTTTAATTAAGAATGTATTGCGAAAAAAAGAGCTTAAACGAATCTATGGAGAGTTAAAAAACTTGAATCCTGAAGATGTTTCTGCACTTGAAAAACGGAAAAAAGAATTAGAATTTCAACTCTTAGGAAATGAACTTTCGTTAAATACATCCGTTGAAGATCCAAGAGGACTGGTGGATCAAATGAATGAAATACATGATATTCGATTTTTACAAAGCAAACGACAAGAAGGCAAAAGCATCTTAATTCCTACAAACGAAAAAAAGATTATCCTTTGGTTCTTAGGTTGTAGTATAGTTTGGCTTATTTTAGGCACAACAATTGGCGAATATTTAGGTATAAAATTTGTTGCGCCCGATGCTGATCATGTAAGTTGGCTAAGCTTTGGGAGATTAAGACCTGTACACACCAATATCGTGTTTTGGGGTTGGGCTTCTATTGCGATGGTTGGTTTTTCATATTATGTAATTCCTCGTGTTGGAAATACGAAAATATATAGCATAAACCTTGCTTATCTCTCATTAATATTACTTAATTCTTCTGTCTTAATAGGAAGTATTTGTTTAATGGCAGGTATTAATAATAGCGGTGGAGAATATAGAGAATATGTTTGGCCAGTAATGCTTCTATTTGCTATCGGAATTCTTTTGAGTATTTTCAATCATTTTCAAACCATTTCGTCTAGAAAAACAGAAGAAATTTACGTATCCAATTGGTATATTGTTTCTGCAATGATGTTTGTTGTTGTCATACTACTTGTAGCCTACCTCCCTTTCTGGCAAGACGGTTTGGGTGAGACAATTACGCAAGGGTATTATATGCATCAAGGTGTAGGAATGTGGTTTATGTTTTTTAACCTTGGATTGATGTACTATTTCCTTCCACAAGAATTAAACAGTCCTGTCTATTCATACAGCTTAAGTATACTTGCTTTTTGGACACAAATTTTATTTTATACGTTGATTGGGACTCATCATTTTATATTTAGTGCCATTCCATGGTGGATGCAAACTATTGCTATTGTTGCAAGTGTAGGTATGATAATTCCCGTAGCAGCAGGAAGTATTAATTTTATGATGACTATTAGAGGATCTTGGCATCGTTTAAAACTGAGCTATGTATTACCTTTTTATGTGGTATCCATCATTTTCTATTTTACAGGATCAATGCAAGGTACGGTTGAAGCCTTTCGAATAACTAATCTTGTTTGGCATTTCACTGATTTTACGGTTGCGCATTCTCACTTAACCATGTATGGAATTATCACATTTATGTTATGGTCGTTTACCTACACACTTGTTCCAAGGATTACTTCTCACGAACCTCCAAGTATTACGGTGGGTATTCATTTTTGGCTTGCTTTAATAGGTTTGCTTGTCTATACTATTTCATTAATGATTGGTTCAACGGAAAAAGGATTATTATGGATGGATAAAAAACCATTTCTTGATGGAGTGATTTCAATGATGCCTTATTGGTTATGGCGAGCGATTGGTGGTACTATGATGTGGATTTCTCATTTTGTGTTTGCATATAATTTTTATAGAATGATTAAACCTAAAAAAGAAATAAAAATTCCAGAATCACCAACTGAACTTTTAGATATTATTCACGCAAATAAAACTACAATATAATGGACTTCTTTAATAATCATAAAAAACTATTTCCATCGGCATTGGCATTTTTTGTTTTTCTTACCTTAATTATTTGTATTCTTCCTGCCTTCAAAAACGAAAAAATAAATCGACCATTGCCACAGAGTCAACCTCCTACAGCAGAAGAAACACATGGAAAACAAGTTTATATCAGAGAAGGTTGTGTTGCTTGCCATACACAGCAAATTAGAAATGTCGACATGGATCAAGTTTTTGGAGATCGACCAAGTATTGCTGCGGATTACGCTCGAAATAAACGTATCAACTTTTTTCAGAATACGGCTACTTTAATGGGAACTGAACGAACTGGTCCTGATTTAACTAATATTGGAAAAAAACAACCGAGTTTGGAATGGCAATATTCGCATTTATACAATCCTCGTGCTGTTGTTCCCGAATCTGTAATGCCTTCTTATAAATGGCTTTTTACAACGAAAGATTTTCTTGACGAAGGAGAAATTGAAGTCAATGTTCCTGATGAATTTAGAATTGGTGTCAAAGGAAAAATTGTTCCTACAAAAGATGCGAAAGATTTGGTCGCTTATCTCTTAAGTCTTCAACAAGTAAAACTTGCAGAAGATGTAGAACCTGTAAAATTTTTATATAAAAAAGAGAAAAAATCGAATGGTAATTCTACCGATACTAATCTACCAGATGGGGAAGCGTTATTCGGTACCAATTGTGCAAGTTGTCATCAAGCAAATGGCGAGGGATTACCTGGCGCGTTTCCTCCTCTTAAAGGAAGTCCTATTGTTATGGGGGATAATTTAGAATTGTATATCACCATTATTATGAAAGGATATGACCCAAGACCAGAGTATGCTTCTATGCCTGCTGTAGGTGACAATGCAAGCTTTACTCCAGAAGATGTTACAGCGATTATAAATTACGAAAAAGCAAGTTGGGGTAACAGTGGTAAAAAAGTAACAGTAGAAGAAGTGAAAGAAATAATGGATAAAATCAAATAAAATGAGACAAATTAAATATAAAATAGGACTATTATTATTACTTGGATATGGATACGCAAAGGCTTGTGATGCTTGTAAACTTCAACAACCAAAAATCACACAAGATTTCACACACGGAACTGGTCCCGAATCTAATTGGGATTGGTTCATCGTTATCCTAATAACGATTATAACATTATATACATTGTTCTATTCATTCAAATTTCTTATAAAACCAGGAGAAAAAGATAAAAAACACATCAAAAATATTGTTTTAAAATTTTAAGAAAAAAGAAATCATGACAAAAGAAAAAAAAATAATCGTTTACCTATACATCGACGAAGAAGAAAAACCAATTGCTGAATTGGTTCCTCCTGTAACTTTTAAACTTGATACAACAAAATTAACAGATGGTGAACATCTGCTTAGAATAGTTAGTAAATTCGAGAAAAAAGAAGGACTAAAACTTATCAGGTTTACTGTTTCGAATGGACCAATTCTTCATATAGAAGGACTTTCTGATCAAGAGAAAGTGAATGGAATACTTCCTCTAATGATCAACGCCTATGATACAGGAAAAAATCAAAGTTTTATAATTAAAGGGAGCGAAAATCCAAGGACTATTCCTATTTGGGTTTGGGTGTTTATTATTGTATTTGTTGCTTGGGCAGCTTTTTATATCATACAAAATTTTAGTCTTTAGCAATCAAAATCACTTTACCATCTCTTATTTTGAGCTGTCCTTTTTTCTCTAAATGTTTGATTGTTCTTATAACAGTTTCAACACGTAATCCGGTTAAATCCCCTAATTGTTGACGAGATAAATCAATCAAATATTCTGTATCTGTATTTTGGTTGTGACTTCGTAAATAATCCAATAGTTTGATTAATCGTCGTTCGGGACTTTGAGAAGAAATCTCTGGTGCCATCACCGATTTATAATACAAACGACGAGCAAGACTCTTGTTCACAGCCAAAGAAACTTCTGGATGAGATTGCAATAATTCGTAAAAAGAATCTTTAGCAATCTGAATTATTTTCCCTTTTGTGACCGCAATTGCATTTGCAGGATAAGGCTCATCTACAAATAAAGGTGGCTCACCAAAACTTTGATTTTTAGTGAAAATATTCTGAATAAACTCTTTCCCTTCGTCAGAAAAATTATTCATTTTCACCTTTCCCTCCAACACTTGATAATAATAGGAAGGAAAATGACCTATCTCAAAAATAATTTCACTTTTTCTTAAATCTCTAATTTCTCCACCAAATTGGATTAATAAATCTTGATTAATCATAGCTTTAAATAAATTATCAACATACCTAAAAGTACTTATTTACAAACTATTTTTTACTTTATTTTTTAATTCAGGTAATACATTTTCTACAAACCATGGGTTTTTGTTCATCCAAATAAAATTGCGTGGTGATGGATGAGGCAATGGAAAATAACGTGGTAAATATTCCTTAAAATTCAATACATTTTCTGTAATATTTTTGTGCATATTCCCTTTCAAATAATACTTTTGAGCATATTGACCGATCAATAAAATCAACTGAACTTCTTTCATTTCATCCAATAAACGCGCATGCCACAAGGGCGCACATTCTTTTCTTGGTGGAAGATCTCCTGATTTCCCTTTTCCTGGATAACAAAATCCTATCGGAACTAATGCAAACAATTCAGGGTTATAGAATTGATCTTTTGTTACATTTAACCATTTACGCAACTGATCTCCACTTGGGTCATTCCAAGGCACACCTGTTTGATGCACTTTCAATCCTGGAGCTTGCCCAATAATTACAATTTTAGAGTTAGGAGCTGCCTGAACTACTGGATTTGCACCAAGAGCTAAAAAAGGTCCGCACACTTTACAAGCTCTAATCGCTTTAAATAATTCATCAAACATATTTTTATAATTGATATCATTTAAAGATAATCATAAACCATTACAACTAAAAATTATGAAAGCTTAAAAATGTATCAAAATATATAAATTAAACGGCTAAAACAAAAGAAATTATAAAGGATAATTGAACCTTATTTATCTAAACAATTCTAAAATCTCCTCCAATGTTACTTTTCCAAAATAAGCCGTGATATCAACAGAATTTAAAATTTTCGTAATTTCAGTTTCATTATGTTTTACACCAATTAATTTATTCTCCAAATCTTCTATCGGTTCCGAAGCAAAGAAATCTCCGAAAATTTTGGCTTGTTCTATTGTTCCGCCTCGTTCTACATCCAAATGAACTTCGATAAATCCAGCAGGAATTTTCTTTGCATTTTTGAAATTATATTTTGGTGAAAATCCAAAATTCCAATCCCAGGTTTGGTATTTTTCTTCGATTAATTTTGCAACACCATTCAAATCTTTTGGTGTTAAATTGTAAATTGATGAACCTTCGTTTGTTGTTAACATTTCATCAATCAACAAGGCTTTCAATTCGTCAGTGGTCATTTCATTCGGAAAATATTCAATCAAATTAATCACTCGTGCTCGATTAGATTTAATTGCTTTATCCACATATTTTAAAGGATTGATTTTTAACGCATCGCCTAAAACAGACATATCCGAATTAAAAAGAATTGTTCCGTGTTGTATCATTTTTCCATTTCGAGCCAACTTTGCATTTCCGCTAAACTTTTTACCATCAACCAATAAATCGTTTCGACCTTCTAATTTTGCTGGAACATTTAATTCATTTAGTAACTTAACAACAGGTGCTGTAAACGTCGAAAAATCCATAAAATCATTTTGACCCAACAAGGTATGGAACGAAAAGTTAAGATTTCCTAAATCATGATAAACAGCCCCACCACCCGACATACGACGCACCACTTTTATGCTATTTTCTGTCACATAATCCAAGTTGATTTCGGCTAACGTATTCTGAAATTTCCCCACAATAATAGATGGTGCATTGATATATAATAAAAAAATATCTTCTGTAGGATAATTGTACAACAAGTATTCTTCTAAAGCTATATTGAAATATGCATCATGAGAAGGAGAATCTATAATAATCATTTGAAAAAATTTTGGTAAAGTTAGGCAGAAAATCCGTGAAAGAAAAGAGACAACTTTTCTGAAAAAGTTGTCTCACCGCATTTTAAAAATATAAACTATTAAAAGAGAATTAAATGGTTGTCATCATTTAAATTCCTGTAAACTTAACTCCTAAACTCATCCAAGTCGATGGCAACGGAATAGCTCCTGCTTCGTTATACGTGGTATTGAAAATATTTTGAGCATCAAAATAAATTCCTAAATTATTCTTGAACGAATGACTTATTCTTGCATCAGTAATCCAATATGATTTATAGGATTGACGTGTATTATAACGATTCGCGATACTTATAGTAGTACTTCCAATAGAGTAATCTATCGTATTGATTAACTGATGTTTTAAACTTTCTATTTTATATTTAGAATTGTATTGTTCATCTACATTTTCGAACGTAGGATCAAGATAAGAATAACTTAATGAGAATTTCAGACTTTGATTTGTTGATAGGTTCGCTAAATATGACACCTTCGTATTAAAACCATGTGTTTTCAAATCGCCAAAGTTTTGTGCTTGCCATGGCTCATTCGTTGTTAAACGTACCCAATCGATAAAATCTGTAATCGAACGATAGAAATAATAGGAATTAAAACTCAAATTTCTCTTATTGTATTTGAAACCAATTTCTGTTTGAAATGCCTTTTCTGATTCTACATTTGGATTTCCAATATTTCCAGGACGTTGATCCAAATATAAATCTGTAAACGAAGGAATTCGCTGACTTGAACCTGCATTTACTACAAATTTTAAGTTAGAATTCATGGCATAGCTTGCATCAATACCAGGGAAAGCTTGCCATCCATATTGTGAATTGTAATTAACATAAGTACCAACATTTACATTTAGTTTTGGTGTAAGATCTGTTTTGTATTCAGCATAAAAACCAACATTATCACGAGTATGATTTTTGATACTTGTCGAAGAAATTTGTTCATTTCTGTACTCTACTCCTACGCCAATTTGTCCTTTATTCAATTGATAGGTTGAATTTACTTCTCCAGAAATTGAATTTGAATAGTGTTTAGAACGAGCTGTATTCAAGTCATTCTTAAAATAACGATAATCATCAAAGTTGTAACGATAACTCACTTTTGGGGCTAAAGTTATTCGATCAGAAAGTTTATGTTTTGACTGAAGATTAACCAAAGTGGTTTCAACTAATTCTTTCGAATTTTTATCACCTGGTGATGCGTAAAAACCATTCGCTCCAAAGCCATTTTTCACATAACCATACGATGCAACCAAACTATTTTCTTCATCAAATTGGAAGTTACCTTGGTAATACAATTTATTATTCTCATATGCTGTATTGTAACGGTAACCATTCCCCCAATCATGGCTTACATACAATTGATGTTGATGCGTTTCTTTAGCTAAATTAGCTCCAAGTTGAACACCGCGACTTGTAAATGTATCGCCAGTATCTTCGCTATCTTTTTTAAAATTCGTTCCGAAATAAGTATTCGCATAAAGACCTGTTTTCTTTGGTTGTCTCGTTACAATATTGATAACACCAGTCAAACTATTGTTTCCATAAACTCTTGCTGCTGGACCTCTTACTACCTCTATTCGATCAATCGCTTCAATAGGAATAGGAAGATTTAACGCATTATGCGCAGTTTGATGATCCATGATTTTTACACCATTCAACAAAATAAGTGTTTGTTCAAAACTTCCCCCATCCATCGAAATATCAGCTTGCGTACCAAACGGACCACGTTGTCGTAAATCAATTCCAGATGCATATTGCAAAACTTCTTGAATTGTTTTTGCTGGTAACTTATTAATCTCTGTTTTATTTAAAACATATATATTTCTATTTTCTTTAGAAAGTGGTGTGTTTAGACGATTATCTAAAATAGATACTTCTCTAATTGCGATTGTATCATTTGTAATTTGGGCAAAAACACTATTGCCTAATACAGCTAATACGAGCGTAAACTTTTTCATTCTTCTTAATCTTTGTTCTTTTAGTTTAACTGCTGCGAATGTAGTATCTTTCCGAACTATCAAGATATACCAGTTTTTAGTTAATGAATAGTCCGGCTGAAATACCCTACAATAGTTTTATTGAAATCAATCGATTTTCAGAAACTCCGATTTATTTACAATTGGCAAATCAATTGGCAAAAGCAATACAATTAGGTTATTTACCAAGTGGAACAAAACTCCTTGGAACAAGACAATTGAGTTTGATTCTTAATTTACATCGCAACACAATAGTCAATAGTTTTCAGGAACTTGAAGCGCAAGGTTGGATAGAGATTGTTCCTAATAAAGGAAGTTATGTCTTGAGTCAATTTGCTCAAAAATTTCAGAAAACTACGATTCCTACACAATTTTCAATCAATTCCTACCCAAAGAAAACTGGTTTTAATTTTGAACAATCTATTTTATTGGATAATCCTTACGAAAGCTTTAACGAACGATTGTTTTTAACTGATGGAACCATCGATCATCGATTAGCAGAATTAAAAATTCCAGCAAAATTATATTCGGCAATTTTAAAACGAAAAACTTCTATTTCGAAGATAAATCAATCAAAAAACGACTATTTTCTAAAAAATTTAGCTAATTATCTCAATTTAACAAGAGGTTTACATATTTCGAAAGAAAATATAGTCGTCACAAGAAGTGCAGAGATTTCACTTTTCTTGATTGCTCAAATTCTCTTAAAGCAAAATGATTATGTTGCTGTTTCAAATCTTAGTTACTACAAAAGTAATATGATTTTTCAGACACAACATTCAAAAATAGTTCAAGTTAAAACAGATGAATTTGGTTTAGACACAAGAGATTTACGAACATTGTGCGAACAACGAACTATTCGTTTTGTGTATGTAACACCTCATCATCACTACCCTACAACAGTAACATTAAGTTCGCAAAGACGAATTGAATTGATTCAACTTTCACAAGAATTTGGTTTTGCAATTGTAGAAGACGATTATGATTTTGATTTTCATTACAACAGTCACCCTATTCTTCCGTTAGCAAGTTCGGATCAGAATGGAATGGTAATTTACACGGGTAAATTTGGAAATTATCTTGCGCCAGGCTATCGAATTGGATTTATTGTTGCTCCAAAAGATTTTATAGAAGAGGCGCGAAAGCATTTATCTATTTTAGACCAACAAGTTGACCCTTTTATAGAACAAACTTTAGGTGAAATGATTAATGAAGGTGAAATCAATCGAATACTAAAAAAACTACGAAAAACATATCAAGAGCGTCGCGATTATTTTTGCAAAAAATTGAAAGTTGAATTAGGACAATATCTTCATTTTAAAGTTCCTACTGGTGGATTAGCGGTTTGGATTAATTTTAATCAATCAATTAATTTGATGGAATTAAAACGAAATTGTGCTAAAAAAGGGTTATTTATTCCGCAAACAATTTTATATCAAACAAAAAAACAAACAGCAATAAGAATAGGATTTGCTCATCTAAATTTTGAAGAAATAGATGAAGTTGTTACTATTTTGAAAGAAGAAATCACAAAAAAAGCTGAATAAAATTTCAGCTTTTCTATTATTTTTTCTCTCTCAACTTAAACGTCCACGTAAATTGAAATTCAGAAACTACATCTCCTTCCTCGTCTACGCCTTTACTTGTTACGTTTAGAGAAATCCCTTTCTTTGTTTCGATCGCTTCTTTTATAGCCGAATCTATTTTTTCTCCATCTTCACATGTAAACACAATTTTACCAATCGCTTTTTTCAAATACTTTGATTGCATTCCCAAAACCAACATCGAAATGTCTTCACCTGATTTTGCAATTTTAGCATTCGCCATCAAACCAGAAGAAAATTCTGCTGCCATACCTTGCACTGCCCAAAACATACTTTTGAAAGGATTTTGATTGAGAAAACCATATTTCACTTTAGTTGAAACTTTATTTTCTTCCCACGATTCTAAACGAACTCCAGCAATCCACGCAATTGGAATTTGCGTTGTCAAAACAGTTTTAAAAAGTTCTTTATTCATAATTTTATCAAAAAGGTTAATGGACTAAAAGTAAATGTTTTATTTGAATTCTTCAAAAGCAATGTTAATTTATTAGTGTACTTGTTGTTAAAAATTATTGAGCAATACGAAAATTGAAAGAGCGCAACTTATTAAGCATAATATACGTTGGTTACTTTTCAAACCTTAAATCTTTGGGGAATAAAAGTATCTCAATTCACTTATCGTATTAAGAAAAAAGAGCAAAAGGATCATAATCTTTTATAAAAAATGGGTTAGAATCATAATGAATCTAACCCAGGTTTTATTTATGTACTTTGACACTTTTAGAAACAGTGTCTTCAAGTTCTATTTTTACCCAATGATTATGCAAAAGATTATCAATTAATTCTTGCGATTTATAATCGATTGTGTCTTTCACTTGCTCTTTTGCATTCGTGTGTTCTTCTTTTCGATGTAAAGCTTTGTAGAAACGACGAACTTCGTTCAAGTTTTTCAAAATTAATTTCGGTGCTTCTGCTTTTTCTCCATTTTCTTCTTTACAAATCATTGTAAAATAAGAAGAGTTACAATGTTTAATTTCACCTGATTGAATGTTTTGACTTTCTACGCGAATACCAACGACAATAGAAGTACGTCCAACATAATTTACTGAAGCTTTTAGCGTCAATAATTCACCCACTTCTACGGGTGTTAAAAAATCTACTCTATCCACGGATGCCGTTACACAATACTTACCTGAATATTTGGAAGCACATGCAAATGCAATTTGATCGAGAAGAGAAAGAATGAATCCACCATGAATTTTTCCACTAAAATTGGAATGCGATGGAAGCATTAATTGCGAAAAAGTTACCAATGAACTTTTTACAGTTTTGTAAATCATTTTATCTGTTGTTGTGTGTGTGTTCAATTTTTTTGTATTAAATTAAGTTGATGAAATTCATCTGCAATATCTCTATTATTCGATAAACGAGGCACTTTATTTTGTCCTCCCAGTTTCCCTATTGATTTCATGTAATGTTGAAAACCATCTTTTTCAACTACCGAAATAATTAAAGAACGAAGTATATTTCCAGTAATCAAATCGTCATAATACGGATTTTGCAAACGCATTTGAATATCTAATTCACGATTAAATTCGGACATATTTTGAGGTTTATGGTCAAATTCTATTAACCATTCGTGATAAGGTAAACCGTCTATAGGATTCACCTGTGGAGCAACTGTAAATTCATTTACACTCGCTGGACACTTTTCTATTGTTTTTTGTAAAGCTTGCTCAACTTCATGACCAATCACATGCTCACCAAAAGCCGAAGTATAATGTTTAATACGTCCAGAAACAACAATTTTGTATGGTTTAGTAGACGTAAAACGAACCGTATCACCTATATTATACCCCCACAAACCTGCATTAGTATTGAGAATAAGCACATAATCTTTTCCGATTTCTACATCTTTTATTGAAATACGAGTTGGTTTTTCATCAAAAAATTCTTCGACTGGAATAAATTCATAAAATATCCCATTATTTAATAACAGTAATAAATCGTCACTTTTTTGTGTATCTTGATAAGCTATAAACCCTTCTGATGCTGGATATGTTTGAATACAGTCAATTTTTCGTCCAATTAACTGATTCACTTTTTCACGATAAGGTTCATAATTCACTCCTCCTGTTACCATTAGTTGTAAATCCTTGAAAATTGATTGAACATTTTCTTTCCCAGAAACTTTAATTAATCTTTCAAAATACATAATCAACCAAGGTGGAATTCCTGAGATTAGTGTCATATTCGCTTTCACTGTTTCGTCAACTACTTTATCTACTTTTGTTTCCCAATCTTCAATGACATTGGTTTCATAAGATGGTAAACGATTTTTTTGTAAATAATTTGGAACAAAGTGCGCACTAATTCCAGAAAGTCGTCCAACTTTCAACCCATTTTTATCTTCTAAAATAGGACTTCCTTGTAAGAAAATCATTTTTCCATTGACAAAACTCGAGTTATTTGTTTCGTGAATATAATGCAACAATGCATTTCTGGCAGAATTTATATGTGTTGGAACAGATTCTTTTGTAAGTGGGATATACTTTGCACCAGAAGTTGTACCAGAAGTTTTTGCAAGATAAAGTGGTTTACCAGGCCATAGCACATCAACTTTTCCCGCAATCACCTCATCAAAATAATGTTTTAAACCTTCGTAATCGTTGACTGGAACATGGTTTTTAAAATCTTCGTACGTATTGATTTGATCAAAATGATGATCTTTTCCAAACGTTGTATTTTTTGCAGCCACAATTAACTCTTTTAGAATTCTGTCTTGAGTTTCAAAAGGATGTTTAATCCATTTTTGTTCTTTATTGACAATGTATTTTGCAAAAATTTTCGCTAAAAAAGCTTTCATGTTGTTCCTTTAAAACATTATTATTGGTCGAATTTAAGTGAATATTCTTAATAATTTAACAACTTTTGTAATGATTTTTCTAACGAAATAAGTAATTACATTAAAGCTAAATTGTTAGCAATCATTTTATAATCTTTCTAATTTAACAAGTGTCTAAATTATCGTTATTCCATATAAAATTATCTTAAATTTCCGAAGGATACAAGATTTTTTCTAATCGAACGTTTTATTGTAGATTTGTTTTTATTCGCTATCATGAAAAAGATTATACTGAGTATTTTCGCCGCTAGTTTTTTAATCGGCTGTTCAACACAAAAAAATAGTTTCAAAAACCGACAATATCATAAGATGACGTCGTGGTTTAATGGGGTATTTAATGCTGAAGACGAATTAGATAAAAAAAATACTGAACTACAGACAAATTATATTGAGAATTACGCTAAGATTTTACCTGTTGGAATAGAATATTTCTCTGTTTCGGATTCGACAAATTTAACTGAATTTAATACACCTAATTTTGGAATTGGAGGTGGAAATCGTAATAATCAGGATAAAGTAGAGAAACCTATAGGATTTGCTGCTGTTGAAGCTAAAGCTGCTAAAGCAATTGAAAAACACTCGATGTTAATTAAAGGACAAGAAAAAAATCCTTTGATGGCTCGTGCGTATCTATTAATTGGAAAATCTCTGTTCTATCAACAAAAATATTTTGAAGCTTTAGATGCCTTAAACTATGTTGTAAAGAATTTTAAAAGTTCTAAATATGCACAAGAGGCAAATGTGTATAAAACAGTTGCCGAAATAAAAGGTGGAAATTATTTTGATGGAGCTGAAACTTTACAAAATTTATACGAAAATGATCCGTATAAAAGTAAAGAGCTAAAAACTATGATTGCGCGAACGTATGCTCAGTTTTTAATTGATCAAAAAAAGTACGAAGAAGCATTAGATCCATTACAAAAAGCAGAATACTACTCATCGAATAAAGAAGAACGAGTGCGTTTATTTTATACAATGGGACAAGTTTTTTCAAAACTTGGAAAACAACAAGAAGCTGGAGAAGCGTTTACAAAAGTGTATAAAATGGCTCCTGGTTTTGACTTAGAAATTAAATCGCAATTAGCGATTGCTGCTAATTTTGATCCTGCAATTAATAACTACGGAAATTACAAACAGAATTTGCTTGATATTGCCAAAAAAGGAATATATACATCAAAGAAAAACGAATTGTATTATGGTATTTCGGAAATGGCTTTTCGTGCAGATAAAATGGATGATGCGGTAGAATACGCCAAACTGAGTTTGAAAGATCCCATGTCTGATCCTTATATTCGTGGGCGCGCTTACGAAAATTATGGTGACATAAAATTCAAGCAAAACGACTATGTGTATGCTTCGGCTTACTACGATTCGGCTCAAACAACTTATAATTTAAAGGAAGATCAAGCAAGAATTCAGCAACGAAATGATGTGTTGAAAAAATTAATGGAAAAACATTATTTGGTTCAGAAAAACGATTCTATTCTAAAAATTGCAAAACTTCCGAAAGAAGAACAAACCAAATTTTTTACAGATTATATTGATAAATTAAAGAAAAAAGAAGAAAAACAAGCGGAAGAAGAACGAAAAGAAATGGAAACTTTTCAATTAGAAACCAAAACATCAAGTTTTACTTCAAGTTTTAATAATGCCGATAAAGGAAAATTTTATTTTTATAATCAAGGTTTAAAATCATCTGGTCAACAGGAGTTTCAACGTATTTGGGGTGGAATTTCGTTGAAAGATAATTGGCGTAATTCTAATGCTATTAGTACCGTAATAGAAGATAAACAGGCCGAATTAACGGGACAGGTTTCTGCTGGAAATCCAAGACGTTTTGAAATTGAGTATTATTTGGAGCAAATTCCTTCTACTACTAAACAATTAAATGATTTAAAAGTTGAACGTGATACAACACAATTAGCTTTAGGAATTGGTTATTTTGATACATTCAATAACAGCGAATTAGCAGGAAAAGAGTTAAAAAAATTGATTGCAACTCCTCCAAAATCAGATGATGTTAAGTTAAAAGCTACGTATCAATTGTATCGTATTTACAAGAATCGCGATCAAAAATTAGAGAATCAATACAAAGAAGAAATCTTAACAAATTATCCAAATACAATTTACGCTGGCTATATTTTGAATCCAGAAGTTGAATACATCACTCCAGAAACAAAAGAAGCTGTAGAAGCATATAAAATAGCGTATGATTTGTACAAAGAAGAAAAGTATGAAGAAGTAAAGCAAAAAGTTCAAGATGCAATTGTAAAATTTCCGACTGAAATTATTATTGCCAAATTTGTACTTTTAAACGCTTATGCATTGAAACAAACCGCATCTCAAGAAGAGTTTGAGCAAGCTTTGGAAGTTGTTGTTACTGCTTATGATGGAACAGATGAAGCAAAACAAGCGAAAAGATTATTGGAAAAATTACGAAGCCCAAAGCAAAAAGATGAGAATACACCTTTAATAAATGAAAACGAGAATACACAAAAAGTACTCGATAAAGAACCTGTAAGAAGAAAAAAATAATCCAATTCATCATAGATAAAATTTTCAGACTTAAAATTTTATTTAAAAAATATTAATTATTTTTAAGTTTAACAACAATTCTATCAAAAATTTATGAATACAAAAGATAATCCCAAACTGATAAAAGCTTGGATTTCTTACGATTGGGCAAATTCTGTTCATTCTTTGGTTATTGCTTCTGCTATTTTCCCCGTTTATTATACTGCAATGACCTATGATACGGACAACAATCCGATCAAGTTCTTAGGTCTATTACCAGAATCAGCGTTCAATTTTTCGTTGGCAATTGCTTTCTTTTTTGTCATCGTTTTATCACCAGTTTTGTCATCAATTGCTGATTTAATTGGGAATAAAATCAAATTTCTTCGTTTTTTTTGCTACTTAGGTTCTTTTTCATGTATTGGAATGTTTTTCTTTACATCGAGCGATTTGGTTTGGTTGGCTTTATTGCTCAACATCACCGCAAGTATTGGTTTTTGGGGAAGTTTAGTGTTTTACAATGCCTATTTACCAGAAATTGTTTCGGAAGAGAAAATGGATAAAGTTTCGGCACAAGGTTATATGTTTGGTTACATTGGATCAGTTATTTTATTGACAATTTGTTTGGCAATGATACAATTTGCGCCAGAAGAAAATCAAGGTATGTTTACACGAATAAGTTTCTTATTAACAGGTGTTTGGTGGTTAGGTTTCGGACAAATTGCATTAAGTAAATTACCCAATCACAAATTTGAACGAGAAATTCCAAAAGACATCATCAAGTCAAGTTTTAGAAATTTGAAACTTACTTTTCACGACCTCAATCAATACAAAAACATTCGTGTATTTTTAGCTGGCTTTTTCTTTTATAGCTTAGCGATGCAAACCATCTTCTTAATGGCCGCCATGTTTGGAAGCTCAGAAATTGGAATGCAATCTACGGAATTAATTATGACTATATTATTAATTCAAATCGAAGCTGTATTAGGCGCATGGTTTTTCTCTTATTTATCAGGAAAAATCGGCAATAAAAAGACATTACTTATCGGTATATTCATCTGGATCATAACCTGTATTATAGGTTATTTAATCAATAAAAATGATCCAAATGTCAAAACACAATTCTATATTATGGCTGCAATGGTTGGTTTGGTAATGGGCGGTTTACAAGCTTTATCGCGCTCTACTTATGCAAAATTATTACCTGAAACAGAAGATACAACAACCTATTTTAGTTTTTATGATGTATTCGAAAAATTTGCTTTGTTCTTAGGTTTAGTTATTTATGGTTTATTGATAGAATATTCGGGCGGAATGAAAGCTTCTGCGCTTGCAATGGGTGTTTCATTTGCGATCAGTTTTGTTATTTTATTGTTCTATAAGATGGAAAAGAAATAAGAATTTGTCTTAAAAAAATAAATCAACAAACTTTTAATATATAGAGAATTTCACTACATTTCAAGAAGAATAATAACAGCCAAATAAAAAATATAAATGAATGGATTTCAATGAATTCAAAAATAAATTAGCTCAATCTACCAAACAAGCCTTTTTAGAAATTTATAACGAAAATCCTTCACAAGACCTATATGCCTTTGCTTTGTGCAATAATGAGTCGAAAATAGCCATTCACCCTTCTGCAAATTCTACTGAATATTTGGAACAGGTTGCAGATGAGGACGATTTTCATTTCTACAAGTTTGAGCCTTCTGAATGGAAATTTGATTATCTGGGAGCAAAAGAATCTTTTAATGAAATCAATCAAATCTGTAAAGAAATTGCTGATGAACATGACGATGATGAAGATTGGTTTTACCAGTTCCAAAATCAATTAAATGAAAAATGTATTGAAGTTTTACACGAATTAAAAGAAGAACAGTTCTTTTCTAAATTAACTGGAAAAGATATTTTCTTAAATTTTTCTGTGATAGACGATGATTTGAATAAAGATATTCAACGAAAAATTATCACTCAATTAAATGATAATCAATACAAAGATGATTATTTTGAATGGATGACAACTTGGGATAAAAACAAAAAAAGAGCTTTATAAAAAGCTCTTTTTTTTGATATAAATTGAATTTCTTAAATTTCTTTTCTTAATCTCGCAACTGGTATGTTTAATTGTTCGCGGTATTTTGCAATTGTACGACGAGCAATTGGATAACCTTTTTCTTTTAGAATTTCTGTTAACTTTTCATCTGTTAAAGGCTTACGCTTGTCTTCATCCGCAATTACATCTTGTAAAATACGTTTTATTTCGCGAGTAGATACTTCTTCTCCGTCATCATTAGTTAACGATTCTGAGAACAAATCTTTTATCAAAAATGTTCCGTAAGGTGTTGTTACATATTTAGAATTTGCCACACGAGAAACTGTCGAGATATCCATTCCAATTCGATCCGAAATATCTTTTAAAATCATTGGCTTGATTTTCGTTTCGTCACCCGTTAGGAAATATTCTTTTTGAAATTTCATTATCGCTTCCATCGTATACAAAAGCGTATTACGACGTTGCTGAACCGCATCAATAAACCATTTTGCAGAGTCTAACTTTTGTTTAACAAACATCACAGCCTCTTTCTGTTGTGTCGATTTATTTTCAGTTTTCTTATAGGTATCCAACATTTCAGCAAATGCACTTGATATCTTCAACTCAGGAACATTTCGACCATTTAACGTCAGTTCTAAATCTCCATCATTGATATTGATTGTAAAATCTGGTGTAATTTGTTCAATAATTTTGCTACTGCTTGAAAAAGATTTTCCTGGTTTTGGATTCAAGCGTTCTATTTCTGTAATTGCATCGCGTAATTCGTTATCATCAACGTCATATTTTGCCATTAATTTCGAATAATGCTTTTTAGTAAACGCATCAAATGATTCGTTAATTAATTTTTCTGCCAATTCAACCGCTTGTGTTTGCGTTCTATTTTGTAACTGAATTAACAAGCATTCTTGTAAATCGCGTGCTCCTACTCCAATTGGATCCATTCGTTGAATATAATTCAACAACAAATTTTCTACTTCTTCTGGCGAAGTATAAATATTAAGTGAAAATGCCAAATCATCTACCAAAGATTTAATATCACGACGCATATAACCGTCGTCGTCAATATTTCCTAAGATAAATTCACCGATTTGAAATTGTTCTGAAGTCAATCGATAAGTGTACAGTTGTGAGGTTAAAAACTCGATAAAACTTTCTCCTTGAGCATAAGGAACAGATTTATCTTCATCGTCGTCACTATAATTGTTTGTATATGTTTTATAATTTGGGACATCATCATCGCTCAAATAATCATCAATATTGATATCACTTGTATCGATAACCTGTTCATCGCTATATTCATCATTCTGATTATCCCATTCTTCCTGCTCTCCTCCATAATCATCATCGTATTCAGAAGATTGATCATCCAAAGCAGGGTTTTCTTCCAACTCTTCCTTTACGCGTTGTTCAAAAGCAACCGTAGGAAGTTGAACCAACTTCATTAATTGAATTTGTTGAGGCGATAGTTTTTGTTGTAATTTTAAATTTAATTCCTGCTTTAACATATTTTGGGTTTTGGCTTATATAAAAAACGGATTTAGCTTAAAGTTACAATATTTAAGCATAAATCCGTGTAAATTATTTCTTATTAAAATTCCGCATTGTTCGGCGTTCTCGGGAAAGGAATAACATCACGAATGTTACCCATTCCAGTTACAAATAATACCAAACGCTCTAAACCTAATCCGAAACCAGAATGTGGTACAGAACCGAAACGTCTTGTGTCGCGGTACCACCATAATTCTTCTTTATCAATTCCGAATTTTTCCATTTTTTCATCTAAAACTTCTAAACGCTCTTCACGCTCAGAACCTCCGATAATTTCTCCAATACCAGGGAATAAAACGTCCATTGCACGAACTGTTTTTCCATCATCATTCATACGCATATAGAATGCTTTGATTTCCGCTGGATAATCAAATAAAATCACAGGTGTTTTAAAATGTTTTTCAACTAAATAACGTTCGTGTTCTGACTGTAAATCTGCTCCCCAACCTTCGATTGGATATTTAAACTTACCTTTTTTATTTGGTTTAGAATCTTTTAAGATATCAATTGCTTCTGTATAGCTTAAACGAATAAATTTGTTGTTTAATACATATTCTAAACGCTCGATTAATCCTAATTCAGAACGCTCAGCTTCTGGTTTTTGTTTTTGTTCTTTATCAAATCGTTCAGCTAAGAATTTCAAATCATCTTGACATGTTTCCATTGCGTAAGTGATGACAGATTTCATGAAATCTTCTGCCAAATCCATATTTTGATCTAAACGGAAAAACGCAACTTCAGGCTCTATCATCCAGAATTCAGCTAAGTGACGAGATGTGTTCGAGTTTTCTGCACGGAAAGTAGGTCCAAATGTATAAATTTTACCTAATCCCATTGCTGCAGTTTCTCCTTCTAATTGTCCAGAAACCGTTAAGTTCGTCGCTTTACCAAAGAAATCTTGTGTATAATCTACTTTCCCTTCTTCGTTTTTAGGTAGGTTATCCATATCTAAGTTAGTGATATGAAACATTTCTCCTGCTCCTTCAGCATCAGAACCTGTGATAATAGGCGTATTGATGTAACAAAATCCATTTTCGTTGAAATATTTGTGAATACCAAACATTAAGGCATTACGAACACGCATTGTTGCAGCAAAAACATTTGTTCTGAAACGTAAATGCGCTTGCTCTCGCAAAATCTCTAAACTGTGCTGTTTTGGTTGTAAAATAGTTCCTTTTAAATCTTCTGACGGCGCAGTTCCTAAAACTTTGATTTCTTTCGCAATGATTTCAATCTCTTGACCTGCTCCTTCACTTTCTACGACTTCTCCTTTTACTTGTAAAGACGCAGCTGTAGAAATTTGTTTTATAATCGACTCGTCAAAATTTTCGAAATCTACTACTACTTGAATATTATTAATTGTAGAACCGTCATTCAACGCGATGAAACGATTACTTCTGAACGATCTTACCCATCCATTTACAACTACTTCCTGTAGCAACAAATCCTTGCCTTTTTCTAATAAGGCTTTAATTCCGTACGATTGCATAATTTTTTAATTTATCCTTACAAATTTAGTTATTATTTAAAGTTATAAAAATTATAGGCATAATTTTTGCGAATATTTTTTAACCAACCTAAAAATCCTTTACAATTTCAATAAAAATGTAAAGGATTTTTGATTTTAGTTTATTTTTTGAAGTGATTTTAGCTTTTAAAATGATCGATTATGAAGCGAATTTAGAATGATAAAATTGCACCCTACAAGAAATTCAAATTAACCGTTAATTTTAAATAGAAATTATCTTGGAATTTTTCTTCAGAATAAGCACCTAAACGATAGAAAGCCCCTAAACCAAATGTTTTGAAAATTAAATTATTTACTTCAACTCCTGTTTCGTGGTAATAATGATTCAATGTTTTAAACTCTAAATTTTGATGATCTGCTCTATCTTCCATATCCCCTAAAACACCACGGTAAACAAATTGAGGGAAAATAATTCTGTTTCCAACCTTCACACCAGCAAAAATATGTTTCAACTGAAAAGATACAAATTTATCCGAATAAAATTCTCCTGGTCGCATTGTTTCGAAATTTGTTAAACCTCCAACACCAAAGTTAGCAACATCATTTCGTTTTGCATTACCTTGTCCTTCGAACAAGTTCATCAACGGCATTTTACCTTCAACCCAACCTGCGTTGATGTTTAAATTGGTTTTACCTACACGCGTATCAAAAACATCAAAGTAAGAAACATTAAAACGCAATGGATTATAGTCCGAATTGAACACATCCCAATATTTGGTTAGTGTTGCATAGAAAACAGATTTACCACTATTAACAGTCACTTTTCCGTAGGGCGTTCTGATAAATTTGTCTTTTGGTGCAAAACGAATTGCTAATTGCGTGTTATACAAATCGTACCAACCATTTGTATTTAAGAATGAATAATTAAATTCTGCTTGTTGTTTTTCGTAATTTGCCGAAATATTGAAGGTTACATTCTTAAATATATCTTGTTCATAACCAAAAGAATATCGTTTAAAAGAAAAATATTCGCGGTTATAAATATTGCTAAATGCACCACTAATTAAACGTGTATAATTTGATTGTAATAAAATTGGTGTTTTTCCAGAAGCAGAAACATCTTGTGAATATTTTGCGAAAATTCGACCTGAATAAGGTTTATTCACAAAATAATCTCCTCCAAAACCAAACTTGAATGTTTCGTCTTTAAAACCGTAAGCAGAATACGCATTCAATGAATATTTGTCGCTCCAGTTTTCGTTTGTATTAAAAGCAGCCCCAAGTCGAAAACCTTCGTAATCATTAAACGCTAAAATTTTTGTCAAATCAAGATCAACTTTTCCTAACGATAATTTTCCTCCTGAATTGATAATACGCATTAACTTCATTTGACGTTCTAATTTATATTTATCGCCAATACTATCAATTGTTGTGTAGGTATTTCGCTCTTTATTCGACAACGAATTATCTCGATAATCTTCCATCACATTATCCCATTTCTTTTCGTTCATATTTTGAAAAGAAATTTCGTCTTCATAACCTAGAAACTCGTTGCGTTTGAAATGCGCTGGATTTTGAATATCCTTGAAAGTTGTTTCGAGATTAATCCATATTTTTTCTTTTTTATCTATAAAATCGTCTGATGCTAATTTTTCAGTAACCTTGAAATTTCCGGCCTCCATGCGATATTTTTGCTGATTCGGCACCCAAGTTCCATTGTTCAGTTTCCAATCAGCTTCTAACTCCGCAACATAATTGGCACTTGTATTTTCTCCTTCGAATTTGATTAAAGCATTAGTTTTGTCATCAATCCAAAGCGTTCCTTTGATCTGACGTTTTTCTGATTTGATAGATGGAAAAAAGCTAACAACTGCTGTTTTTCTTCCTTCAATAAAAATATCTTCTTTAAAACCATAACGGTAATGAGAAAGACCTTCTCTACTTATAGGATTAACAATTCCATTGAAGAAAAAATTGATTTTATCTTGATCAAAATTAAATGCGATCGGTTGCATTGCCAAATATTCATATAACGGAGAACGCATACCAGAAATTCGAGAAGATTGAACGATATTTTTCAAACCTAATCGTTTCGAAACTTTATGATCCATCGCACGTTCACCTAAAAATAAGTGGCTATTATCTAACAGTTTTTTCCATTGATTATTGACAGAATCCTTTTGATTCTGTGGTTGAATAATATAAGGAATCGAATCATTATTTACTGTACTCCAGAATTTGGTGTATGATTTCAAAAAGATATTACCTCCTTTTTTGATCGTGTTTTTGGATTGATTTCGAATGGCTTTGATGATGATATTTCGTCCTACAGAATCGTTAGTGGTAAAGGTTACCTCATCTAAACTAATGAAAGATGGTTTCATCATAATTTCGACTATTTTTTTTCCGTTAGTCTGAATACTTTCTGTAAAATATCCGTTTTTTATCACATCAATAAAATGAATTGAATCGTTGATGTTCAATTCTCCCAAATCATCTGTTTGACCAAGAAATTGTTTTGTATCGCTATAAATGTTGGCACCTGTTAAACGAAATTCATCTTGAGCATCGAAAACTCTTACTTTTATTTGAGCAAATGCAGCAATTGAAATACAGAAATTTAGCAAGAATAAATAGTTCTTCATTTTTTGAAATTGATTATGCAAATAAATAAAAAAAGCAGCGAAACGCTGCCTTAAAATATCTTTTTTTCTTGAAAGATTAAACTTTCATGATTTCAGCTTCTTTTTTCGTTAAAGCTTCTTCTAATTTCTTAGAAAACTTATCCGTTAATCCTTGTACACGTGTTTCGTAATCTTTCACCATGTCTTCAGATGCATCTTTTGTACTTTTCAGCGCTTTGTTTGCGTCTTGACGAGCATTACGAATAGAAACTTTTGCATTTTCCATTTCAGCTTTCGCCATTTTCACCAACTCTTTACGACGCTCTTCTGTTACTGGTGGAATACTAATAATAATAGAATCTCCATTGTTAGAAGGTGCAAAACCTAAATTAGCATTAATAATTGCTTTTTCGATTTCACCAATTAAATTTCTTTCGTACGGTTGAATGCTCAATGTCATTGCATCTGGTGTATTTACGTTTGCAATTTGAGTTAACGGAGATAAACTACCGTAATAATCAACACGAACTGAACTTAACATAGCAGGAGTTGCTTTACCTGCTCTTAATTTGTCAAATGCAACATTTAAGTGATCAACTGTTCCTTGCATTTGTTCCTTTGCCGTTTCTAAAATTAGATCTAATTCTTCCATTTCGGGATTTATTTATTTGTTACAAGAGTACCTACGTTTTCTCCTAATATTAATTTTTTCAAGTTACCATCTGTATTCATATCAAATACAATAATAGGTAAATTATTCTCTTCACTCAAAGTAAAAGCTGTCATATCCATTACTTTTAAGTTTTTATCGTACACTTCTTGATAAGAAATTGTTTCAAATTTTTCTGCAGATGGATCTTTTTCTGGATCAGCTGTATAAATTCCATCCACACGTGTTCCTTTCAAAATAACATCTGCTTGTGTTTCAATTGCTCTTAATACAGCAGCTGTATCTGTTGTAAAGTACGGATTTCCTGTTCCAGCTCCAAAAATTACTACTCGACCTTTTTCTAAATGACGCGTCGCTCTTCTTTTGATAAATGGTTCTGCAATTTGTTCCATACGAATAGCTGTTTGTAAACGCGTATTAACTCCAGCATCTTCTAAAGCTCCTTGTAATGCCATACTATTTATCACGGTAGCCAACATTCCCATGTAATCTCCTTGTACGCGATCCATACCAGAAGCTACACCCTGAACACCTCTAAAAATATTACCTCCTCCAATTACGATTGCCACTTCGCAACCAAGTTCTGCTACTTCTCTAATTTGTTGAGCATATTGTTTCAGCATATTTGGATCGATACCATATTGTAAATCTCCCATTAATGCTTCTCCACTTAATTTAAGTAATATTCTTTTGTATTTCATTTTGTCAAAGGTTTTCTTTTGCAAATATAATTTTTCTATTCTGATTTTTCCTAACGTTCGAAAATGTCTAATGCATTTTTTGTTGTAATTGTTACTATTTCAGCTGGTGTTTTGTGATAAATATCTACTAATTTATCACAAATATATGTTAGATAACTACTTTCATTTCGTTTCCCACGAAACGGAACTGGCGCTAAATAAGGTGAATCTGTTTCGAGAACGATATGATTAATGTCAAAATCACCTAAAAATTGATCTATTTTACCATTTTTAAATGTTACGACTCCTCCAATTCCTAATTTTAAATTGAAATCAATTGCACGTTGCGCATCTTCTTTTGTTCCTGAAAAGCAATGAAAAATTCCGAATAATTTTTCGTCTTTCACTTCCTCTAATACTTCAAAAACTTCGTTGAATGCATCACGACAATGAATCACAATTGGTAAATTCTTTTCTTTTGCCCATTCAATCTGCGTTTTAAATGCATCTTGTTGTGTTTTTAGAAATTCTTTTTCCCAATACAAGTCGATTCCAATTTCACCAATCGCTTTAAATGAACGTTTGTCAATCCATTCGCGAACATGAGTTAATTCCTCTTCTATTGTGTATGGATGAACCGAACACGGATGCAATCCCATCATCGCAAACATCGAATCTTGATGTTGAGCTTCTAATGCCAACATTTTGTCTGTATAACTTTTGTCGATTGCAGGCAAATAAAGTCGCTCTACTCCATTTTCTTTTGCTCGCGCAATTACTTCATCTCTATCATTTTCAAATTGTTCTGAATAAAGATGTGTATGTGTATCAATTAACATTGTTTTAATTTTGATCTTAAACATTCTTTTTCAAGCGAAAAATCAAGCTGATTGTCTTTTTCTAATTCATTCATCAAAGCAATTGTTTTAACTAAAAATTTTTGATGATTTTCTGATTCTTCATTAAAAGGATGATGATTCATCGCTGAAATGACTTTGTTTATTTTTTGATTAATAGTATGTGTTGATTGCTCTAAATAAGTTACTGAAAACTTTTCCCAAATGTAATCAACTGCCTGTTTAGAAGGATGAATAAGATCTTCTTTAAAAAAACGATAATCTCTCAAATCATCCAAAACCAATTCGTAAGACGGAAAATAGTCAACTTGATTATATTGAAGATTCAGTTGATACAAAGCATCTATTAATCTTGCTTTGCTTACATTATTTTCGATTATTCCATCTTTTGTATGACGAACTGGACTAACTGTTGTAATCAATCTGATGTTTGGATTAATTTTCTTCAAATCTGAAACAATTAATTCTAACGATTTTAGATTTTCTTCAGTAGTCAACAATTTTTTTTCAAATTGTTTTGCCTCAACTTTATGACAGTTTGCAACAATTTGATTGGTGTTTTTCCATTCGTAAATCCATGAAGTTCCCAAGGTTATCATTACAACATCACAAGAGTAAATAAACTGATAAACTTGCTCCAGAGTTGAATTTAATCTCTCTAAAACTTCAACTTTTGTAAGTGCATTAAACGACGAATGTACATCAAAACAGAAAAATTCTTCTCCATTCTGATGTACATCTGCAGTTGTAAAGTATTTTTTATGAATGCTTCTTTCGATTAATTTTTGAATAGAAATTGTATTAAAAATTACGCCAAACGGATTAACACATGCATTAAATTTTAAATCGACTAAATATTTTCCAATTTCGTCTGAAAAGCAAGAACCAATCGTCAAAATTTGATGTTGATGATGCAGCTTAAAATCAGAAGGTTGAATTTGGAAAGTCGTTCTAAATTGCATTTTTCTTATCCTTGACGATCAATTAAAACTTCACTCAATTCTCTTAAATACGTTTTTCGTTCTTCTGGAACATCAATTTGATCCAAATAACTATGCGCTTTATTAGTATATTCTCTAATTAAGGTCGATAATTTACGGTTTACATTCAGCTTTCTGAATAATTTTTCTACCGCATATACCTTATCTATATTATCGGTATTTGAACTATACCAATATAATAACTCTTCCTTTTCTTCCTCATTTGCAGCCTCTAAAGCTGAAATATAAAGAATTGTTTTCTTATTCTCGAAAATATCACCGGCATGTTTTTTACCTAAATGTTCAAGGCTACCAAACACATCCAAATAGTCATCTTTCAACTGATATGCAATACCTAAATTCAAACCATATTGGTATAATTTATCTGCATCTTCTTCAGAAGCATTTCCAATCATTGCACCTAATTTTAGGGCACAACCAAGTAAAACACTTGTTTTAAGAGAGATCATTTTGATATAATCTTCATACGAAACATTTAATTTCGTTTCGTAATTAACATCCAATTGTTGTCCTTCACAAACCTCTAAAGCTGTATGTGAAAAAAGTTTCGTAGAACGCTTAAACAATTCAGGTTCCATATCTTCTAAATATTGATAAGCTTTTACCAACATGGCGTCACCAGAAAGAATTGCTGTATTCAATCCAAATTTTTCATGAACAGTCGCTTTGTTTCTTCTCAAAGAAGCATTATCCATAATATCGTCGTGCATCAACGAAAAATTATGAAAAAACTCGATTGCTAAAGAAGGTTTCAATGCTTTTTGAACATCACCATCAAACAAATCAGTTCCCAATAAAGTCAAAATTGGACGAATTCTTTTACCTCCAATATTCAAAATATAATCCATTGGTTCGTATAATTCTTCTGGATTTTTAGAAAATGGATTGTTATCGATTGTTTCGGAAATTAATTCGTGAAATTTATCAAATGAGTACATAGTTTGATTTTTGTAAAATTAAGTTTTGGCAAATATAACTAAGAATGATTGATTTTGGCTTGTTTTCTTTTATTTTTGATAAGGCAAAAAAATTCATTCCCAACGATTAAATACAAAGCGATTTGTCCCACAATTGCTAAGATAAAATAAGGATGCATTCTTTCTAGTATCATTTTTAGACTTTGCAAAGAAGGAATTGTCCAAAAATAAGTCGAAACGATGATTAGAAGTAATGCATTTAATCTAAAAATCCATATTTTATTCAATTTATACGTTCCCAAATGAAGGAATAATGAACCCAAATAAGTATAAGCCAATACTTCGAAAAAAGCAGTTGGTACAAATTGTTCTCGAAATAAATTAAAAACATCTTTGTGATTGACAAATAAATAAACTTCAGGAACGAGGTAACTCCAATGATTTGCAACAAAGAAAAGCAAAAGATTAAACATCAAAATAAGTGTAAATTGATCTTTAAACTGATCAATAAACATCCAATAATAAGTGATTTTTGAGAATGATTTTTTTTGGTTCATTTAACGAAACAATTCACTTACTATTTGATACGATTTTCTTTTTGCTTTTTGATCAAAAACATTTGTAGAAACCATTATTTCATCTACTTTAGATTCGAAAATAAATTCATCAAAAGCTTGCGATAAAGTACCTTTGCTCCCAATAAAAGATAATGCGGTCATACCTTTTAGCATGTATTTCTGTTCTGATGAAGCGAGCTCTAATTGTGTTTTTTCTGGTGGCACAATTGGTTGACGTTTATCGGTAATAATATTGAGAAAAGCTTGGTACATTGACATGGATAAATAATGTGCTTGCTCGTCTGTATTTGATGCAATTACATTAACACAAGCAATTGTATAAGGTTCTTTCAAAAATTCTGAAGGTTGAAATTGAGAACGATAAATTTCGACCGCGTTATAAAACTGTTGAGGCGCAAAATGCCCAGCAAAAGCGTAAGGTAAACCTAATTTAGCCGCCAAAAAAGCCGAATCTGTACTAGAGCCCAAAATGTAAAGTGGCACATTTGCACCTTCTCCAGGAATTGCACGAACTTTACTATCTTTATTATCGGTGCTAAAATAGTTTTGTAAGTCTTTGATTTCAGCTTCAAAATTATAATTCATAAAATTATTGCCACGACGTAAAATAGACGCTGTTAACTGATCCGTACCTGGAGCACGACCAAGACCTAAATCTATCCGATTTGGATAAAGGGCATCTAATGTTCCAAATTGCTCTGCAATCGATAAAGTAGAATGATTTGGGAGCATAATTCCACCCGAACCTACTTTTATTTTTGATGTTCCATTTGCTACATAGCCGATTAAAAGTGAAGTTGAAGCACTTGCGACATTTTGCATATTGTGATGTTCCGAAAGCCAATAACGACTATAACCTATTTCATCTACAAATTTCGCATTTTCTAATGTATTTTCAAATGTCTGATTTAATGACTCTCCTTCTCTAACATAAGCCAAATCTAACACTGAGTAATTTATTTTCTTTAATCTTTCCATTATAAAAATTCTAAGACCAAATTACGAAGAAAATAATACAAAAAAAATTCCTCTAAGAGTCGTCTTTAGAGGAATTCATTTTGTAATTAATATAATAGGTTTAAGTTGTTAAAGTTATCATGTAGTTTGCTTTATAGGTTAGCATTAGTAATCATCTAATAACTTGTGTCAAAATTATGCACATCTAAAATAAAAATCATTTTTTTGTGGGGGACATCAAAGGGGACAAACAATAAAAGACTGTTTAACAAATATTTAAGTAATATAAAAATTTAGAATAAAAAATATTTTAGAGATAATCATTAGAATAAACAACAACATTAATAATTTTTAGATGAAATCATCACGCTCAATTATATTAAAATTATAAATTAGTTGTAGATCTATCTTTTTAAGATGATATATTTTTCGGGAATAATCAAAGTTAATAATTTATAGACTGCTAATTAACAATATGTTAATATAAATAAATTTTACTATTATCTTTGATAAAAAATATGTATGCATAGAATCTTTATTTTATTTACGTTTATACTATGTAACACTTTATTTACAACTTCATTTACTTCCAGTCGAGAAGCAAAAGATTTATTGCTATTAGATTATGTAATTAATCAAAATAAAGATGTGAAAGATTCTATTCAATTAAAAAGAAATTTTGATATTCTACGTAGTAAATCAAATGATTACGTTTCAAAAAATCTGAATATTATTTATCAAACTTTATTAGCCAATATTTATGCTGAAAAATTAGATAAATTAAATCCAAAAAGTGAACAACTTTTTAATTCTGCAAGAAAAACTGCAAAAGATTTAGGCTTAATAGATATGCAAATTTGGATAAATACTCAATTTGGTTACTATTACTATAGTTATAATCAATATTTAAAGGCTTATCCTTATTTTATGGAATCGTCTAAGTTATTAGATTTTGCAGACAATAATAATGTTTTCCAGAAAAGTGATGTTTACAAAAAAAATGCTTTTTTCTTTATGAATGTAAAAGAATTGGATAAAAGTGAAAAATATCTTTTTTTAGCACTGCAATATGCAAATAAAAAAGACAATGAATACAGCTCAATTCTGAATGCCATTGGACATATTTTCCTTTAAAAAAAGGATACCGCAAAGGCTAATCATTATTTTAATCAAACCAAAGAACTCGCCGTAAAGAATAATGATAAAATTAGGTATGCAAAAGCGTTAGGAGATATTGCTTGTATTCAAATTCAAAATAAAGAATATGAGCTTGCAATTCAAAATTTAATAACGGATATCGAAATTTCTAGAGAAAGTAAAAATCATAGAAATTTAATGTACGCTAATATTCAACTTGGAAAATTATATTTGCAGTTAGACAGAATTGATGAGGCAAAAGAAATATTAAACGAAGCAAAAAAATACACTTCTGGAAAAGCTTATCTTAATAGTTTTGAGAAAGATATCTTCATACTTTTACTGGATATTGCTATAAAAAAAGGAAATACAGCAGAAGAACTCGATTTTCGACGCAAATTAAGTGAGTTAGAAACTGAAATAAAGCTTACGGATGGTGAAAATGTAATCAATGAAATAAATTGGAATATCCAAAAAAATAATTTTGATTATAAATATGAAACTGAAAAAATAAAACGTGAAAAAACCATTCTGCTAAAAAATGCACTTATAATTATTTCTATCTTACTAATTATCATTGTTTTATTTGTTTTTTATATCATTTAAAAGAAAAATGAAAATTCAAAATTCTATAAATAACAACAAAGTATTAAAATTACATAATGAAAAATTAAAGTCTGAAAGCCGCTTAAATAAGGCTAATAAAACCTTAGATTCTTACAAGATATATTTAGCTGATAAAAATACACAGATAGAAATATTGAATAAAGAAATTGATAATTTATCAAAATCATCCAATAAAAAACAGAAGAACATGAATTACAATTGAATAATTTGTTGAATTCTCATTTGATGACGGATGAAAATTGGAATAACTTTAAAAAAGTTTTTGCATCTGAAAAGGCTGATTTTGTATCGTATTTAGAAAATAATTTTTCAGATTTAACTGAATCAAATTTACGGATTATTTACCTTACAAAATTAGGTTTAACGAATATAGAAATAGCTCATTTGTTAGGTATAACACCAGATTCTGTTAAAAAAGCAAAACAACGACTTCGAAAAAAATATGATAATTATGAATTAATTTTTAAAGGCATTCAGAATTAAAACATTATTCTATTCGTAATTTATTCAAATTAGAACGGTAATTCTCAAGCAATAAACTTTCTGTAACATAGCCTTCAAACTTACCTTTTTTAGTTAATAAAATATATTCTGTTTTTTTACTTTCCATCATCTTCATCACAGTTGCTGCGTTTGTAAAGATTGATGTAGAAGAAGCGCTTGTAATGCATTCAAGATAACTTTTTCCCTCTAAATTATCCTTAAAAATAAATGATCGAATATTGTCTAAAACGATAATTCCATGAATAGATTGATCTTCATTTAAAACAGGAATAAAATCTTGGGTAGTAGTCGAAAAAATAGTTTTGATATCTTCTATTGAATCATAAACTGTCAATGTTTTAATATTCTTGATGTAAATAGAAAATAAATCTATTTTATTAAAAAGATTACGATCTTTATCCGAGGTAAAAACAATTCCTTTATCCGCTATTGCGTATATATCCATCGAATATTTGTCATAACGTTTAGAAATTGCAAAACTAATAGAAGAGACAATCATCAGTGGAATCATTAATCCGTAACCTCCTGTAATTTCCGCAATCAAGAAAATAGCTGTTAAAGGTGCATGAAATAATCCACTCAAAACTGCTGCCATTCCAACAACAGTAAAATTTCCTACAGGAACATCTTTGAAACCGATGAGATTAAATACTTTTGCGACAACATAGCCCAAATATGAGCCAACAAACAAAGATGGTGCGAAATTTCCACCGTTTCCACCACTTCCTAATGTCAATCCTGTTGCAATAGATTTTATTAAAATAGTTACAAAAACAAAGGCTAAAACAACCCATTGATTAGTCCTAAAATCTTCTAACAAAGAATTATTCAGAATAAAACCTGCTTCATCATTTGCTAAATATTTAATACTTTCATAACCTTCTCCAAATAAAGTGGGAAAAAAGAAAATCAAAATTGCTAAACTCCCTGCTCCAACCATTGCTCGCCAATAAACATTATCCGAATAATTGCCAATAAGATGTTCCACTTTACGAAATAATCTGGCATGATAAACAGAAATAAAGCCTGCCAATACACCCAAAATAACATAAAAAATCACATTATGATAATCAAAACCTAAAGCATACCGAAATGATAATAACATATTACTTTTCAATGTTAAATTTGCAATCAAAGCTCCTGTTGCAGAGGATAACAACAATGGAATAAAAGCAGTAACACTCATATCTGCTAATACAATTTCTATAGCAAATAATACACCTGCGATTGGCGCATTAAAAGCCGCTGCAATACCTGCCGCAACTCCACATGCCAATAACAAAGTACGTTCTTTATATTTAAACCTATAGTATTGTGCATAATTTGATCCAAAGGCTGCACCTGTGATGGTAATTGGCGACTCTAAACCTGCTGAACCACCCATACCAACAGTTAAAGAGCTGGTAACAATTTGTGCATACATTTGTTTTTTAGGCATTATTCCTGATTTTTTAGCTACAGCAATCATAATTTGAGAAGTTCCTTTTTCTATTGAACCATTCAAAAATTTTTGCACAACAAAAACCGTAAGCAAAATCCCAATAATCGGAAGTATACTATTAATATAAGGAAGCTTAACTAAATTATTAATGTAAACTGTAAATTGAAAAACGATGTGTGCAAATGTTTTTAAAACGATCACAGCAAATGCAGATGAAATCGCAACTAAAATACATGACAAGTACAAAAATTGTCTTTCTGTCAGTACAAGTTTTAAGAGATTCAATAAATTTTGAAAAAAATTAATTGATTTTTTGAGATATTGAAAAAACTTTTGTTTAGAGGAAAGCTGCATAGTCCAAAAATAGTATTCCTTTTCTTTATTGCCTAATTATATTTGCTCGAATTAAGCAAAAAACAAACCAATTCTCTAATTCGTAAATATTTTGAATAAATATTTATTCATGTTCGATAATTTTACATTCATTATTTTAGTTCAATGCGCCAAAATATTTTTAAAATAATATTATTACTAGCTCTTTTCTTTAATAATTCATCAATGAATTCAATGAATTTCTTTATAATAATCAAACTACTTCAAATGAATAAATTACTGATTATAAATTATTTAAACTTTAATAAATCGGAAAACAATAAAACATTAATATAAAGCCACTTTACCATACAGTAATAATTCTAATTTTATGATTGAAATAATTAACACAAATTTTAAAATGAAAAAGATTTACTCAAAACTTAAAAGTATTGCATTTTTATCTGCACTATTAGTAGGTTCAAACTTTGTAAATGCACAAGTTTATGTAATTGGTGATGGACAAACTGCATATAGTGTGTCTACAGACGGAAAAGTTGTAACTTTAAAT
>NZ_CALGVK010000015.1:0-18916 GCF_937930195.1 uncultured Empedobacter sp. | reverse complement strand
CACCACCAGATAAGATCACATTATAAATACACATAAATTCTTCTAATTCGAACTTGTAAAGATATTAAATCAAATCATTATAGAAAATTATTAAATTTAAATTTAATGTAAAATTAATAGGAAATTGATTCAATAGAAGAAAAAAATCCACTCATAGGAGTGGATTTTTCATTATCATCTCATTGAGATGTTTAAATCATTGAAATACGTAGTGTATTGGTAATTCCTTTTTCAAACGCTGGCATAGCATTCAAATTGATGATGTAATCACCATATTCTACATAACCTGCATTCTTCGCTAAGATATTTACCTCTGTTACCGTTTGATCCGTAGATGTATCGCGAGGATCGTAATTAATCGATTTTACACCCCATAACAAATTCAACATACGGTTGATTCGTTTACTTGGATTAAACACCAAAATAAAAGAATTTGGACGATGAGAAGAAATTTGAAAAGCTGTATAACCAGAATATGTCAACGTTGCAATTGCTTTTGCTCCTGTATCTTCTGCCATTTTAGCTGCATTGTAACAAACCATATCGGTTACAAAACGTTCGTTTTTAACTTTTGGTTTGTGTTCTGGTACATGTACGTGCTCATCATCTTCAACAGTTTGAAGAATTTTCGTCATTTTCTCAATCACTTGAACAGGGTATTGCCCTACAGATGTTTCACCAGATAACATAACCGCATCTGCACCATCAAAAACGGCATTTGCAACGTCAGAAACTTCGGCGCGAGTTGGTGTTAAACTCGAAATCATGGTTTCCATCATTTGTGTTGCAACAATAACTGGTTTACGCGCTAATTTTGCTTTGTCAATTAATTGTTTTTGTGCCTTTGGAACAATTTCAAACGGAACCTCAACTCCTAAATCCCCACGAGCAACCATTAATCCATCCGAAAACTCTAAAATATCTTTAATATTTTCTAAAGCCTCAGGCTTTTCAATTTTAGAAATAATTGGAATTTTTAATGTTCCATGTTCTTTGATAAAATCAGATAAATCTTTTACATCTTGTCCCGAACGAACAAAAGATAATGCAAACCAATCGACACGATTTTCGATTGCGAACTTTGCATCTTCTTTATCTTTTTCCGTTAAAGCTGGTAAAGAAATATTTGTATTTGGTAAATTAACTCCCTTTTTAGAACGCAATGGTCCTCCTTGTATTGTTTCAGCTTTTACAGTATCTGTACCATTTGTCTCGATAACTTTTAAGATTAATTTTCCGTCATCAATCAAGATGTTTTCACCCACTTGTACGTCTTGAGCAAACTTTTGGTAGGTCATAAAAACTTTCTCTTTTGTTCCTACAACATCCTCATTGGTGAAAGTTAAAATTTCTCCTGGATTGATGACAAAATCTTCGTGTTCCATTTTCCCAATACGCAATTTTGGACCTTGTAAATCCGCTAATACTGCTGTATTGTATCCGTGATCGTTATTTAATTGATGAATGATTTCTATCTTACGTTTCACATCCGTATAATCGGCGTGCGAAAAGTTGATACGGAACACATCTGTTCCTTTTTTCATCATTTCTAGAATAATTTCTGGACTATCAGTTGCTGGACCTAATGTTGCAACAATTTTCGTCTTTTTAAGAAATTGTTTATCGTAAATCATATTTTTCCCTTTTTTTATGCACAATATTTTGTTAGAAAACCAATCTATCAGCTGTACTGATTAAATCGATATCTATTTTTTTAATTAATTTAATAAAATCTTTTTCTACAAATGGAAGTGGAAGATTCTCTATATCATCTTCCCAGCCAGAAACTTTGACAATATAGTTGCAATCCTTGTAATTAGGCACAAGTATAATGCTCTCTTTGAAAAGATTTGATAAATCTACTTCAATTTTTTTAGAATCGGATTGATTTGGGATATTTTTAATGATATGATAATCTATCTTATTGGTTTCATCTATCCATTCGTATGTTTCGAAAAAATAGGTATGATCATCTAACCAAATATCCAAATCATTGATACGTTGAAAACGCGTATCATAAGTAGAATTGAGATGGAAAATAAATTGTGTCGAAGTATTAAAGCTTGAATTTACGCCTATTAGATGGAAATCTATCCACTCATCATATAAGAGTAACTCTGCCATTCTTCTATACTTTTTCTATTTTCTTTTGTAGTGAATAATACGCGCGTTTTGCGGCACTTTCTTCTGCTTTTTTCTTTGAAGTTCCTCTCCCTTTTGAGATAACCTTATCGTTAAGACGGATAACGGATACAAAGACCTGAAGATCTTCTGCATTTTGCTCCTCAAATGTATTGAATCTTATTGTATTTCTCGTTTTTTGACTCCACTCCAAGATCAACGATTTGTGACTTGTTATGGTATGTTCCAAACGATCTAAATCCGCATAAGGGTCAATAATTTTGATTTGAATAAATTTTTGGACTGCATCTATTCCTCCATCTACATAAATTGCACCGACTAAAGCTTCTAACATATCACCATTGACGTCTTCCCCCAAATTGTTGTGATTGTTCATAGGATCTAAATAATCCAACAGACCAAGTTGTTTTGACACAGCGTTTAATTGCTTGCGTGAAACAATTTTAGAACGCATTTTTGTCAAATATCCTTCTTGTTGGTCTGGTGCTTTATAGTACAAATGTACTGCTGTAGAAGCACCAAGTAATGCATCTCCTAAAAACTCTAATCTTTCAAAATTGATACTGTTTCCATTTTCATCTTTTTTTTGCGCTGATCTGTGGGTAAATGCTTCTTTAAACACCTCAATATTTTGAGGGGTATAACCCAGGGTCTCGTTCAAAAATTTCAAAAAAGGATCAGATGAATTTGAATCATCACGATGATTTTTAAAAGAAAATAATTTTTTTAAGAAAGACATTACTTATACTTCTTAAATATCACACACGCATTGTGACCACCAAAACCAAAAGTATTACTCAATGCATAATCCACATTTTTCTCTTTTGCTTTGTTAAATGTATAATCAATTTTAGGATCAAGATTTTCATCATCCGTAAAATGATTAATTGTTGGTGGAACAATACTGTTATTGATAGCTCCAATAGCCGAAATCGCTTCAATAATTCCAGCACCACCTAATAAGTGACCTGTCATTGATTTAGTTGAATTGATTTGAATATTGTACGCATGTTCTCCAAATAATTTTTGAATCGCTTTAGATTCTGCAATATCTCCTAATGGTGTAGATGTTCCGTGCATGTTGATATGATCCACGTCTTCTACTTTGATATTTGCGTCTAATAAAGCTTCTTTCATCACATTTAAAGCGCCAATTCCTTCTGGATGTGGTGCTGTAATATGATGAGCATCTGCTGTCATCCCTGTTCCTACTAATTCAGCATAAATTGTAGCTCCACGTGCAATTGCATGTTCGTACTCTTCTAAAACAATACATCCAGCGCCTTCACCCATTACAAAACCATCGCGGTCTTTGTCAAATGGTCTTGAAGCCGTTTGTGGATCATCGTTTCGTGTAGATAACGCATGTAATGCATTGAAACCTCCAATGCTTGATGCTGTAATCGCAGCTTCTGACCCTCCTGTTACTATTGCTTCTGCTTTTCCAAGTCTTAATAACATGAATGCATCAATAATTGCATTTGTTGAAGAGGCACATGCCGAAACAGTTGTATAATTAGGTCCCATAAGACCAAATTCCATTGAAATATGACCAGGTGTGATATCTGCAATCATCTTAGGGATAAAGAAAGGATTGAAACGTGGTGTTCCATTTCCTGTTGCGTAATTCGAAACTTCTTCTTCAAAAGTTTTAATTCCACCAATACCAGATCCCCATATAACACCGATACGCTCTTTGTTTACGTTAGTAGCATCTAAGATCCCACTGTGTTTGATAGCTTCTCTTGCAGCCACAATCCCCAATTGGGCACAACGATCAATCTTGCGCGCTTCTTTTCGATCAAAATGATCTTCAATGTTGAAGTTTTTGATCTCACAAGCAAATTGTGTCTTAAAAAGAGTTGCATCAAAAAGCGTAATAGGCGCGGCGCCACTTACACCATTCACTAATCCTTTCCAGTATTCTTGGTAAGTATTTCCGATTGGTGTTAGCGCGCCTAAACCTGTTACTACTACTCTTTTTAATTCCATAAAAATTAAGGAACTATTACTTGTTTAAGTCTTCGATGTATGTCACAGCTTGACCTACTGTAGAAATTTTCTCTGCTTGATCGTCTGGAATTTGAATATCAAATTCTTTTTCGAATTCCATAATTAACTCTACTGTGTCTAATGAATCAGCTCCTAAATCGTTAGTGAAACTTGCTTCAAGCGTTACTTCGCTTTCGTCAACTCCTAATTTATCCACGATAATTGCTTTCACTCTTGATGTAATGTCAGACATAATTTTCTAATTTTAATTGTTGTAAACTACTGCAAAAATATAAAACTTATATTAAATACAAGCTTTTTTTTATATGCATGCATAAGAACTTGCAAATATAGGGTGAATAATTATTCACGAAAACGTTTAAGTGAATGACATAAGTCAAATTTTTCACGCTTTTTTTTATTGTAACTTTGTGCAAAGTTTTTACCTTTAATATTTTAAAAATACTATAAAATCACAAAAATGAGCATAGAATTGGCATCTTACGGAATAAAAAATTCCAAAATTAACTATCAATTATCTCCTGAAGAACTTACCAAGAAAATGGTAGAATTAGGACAGGGAGAAATCACATCTTCTGGCGCTATTAATATGCTAACAGGAGAATTTACAGGGCGTTCACCAAAAGACCGTTTCATTGTAAAAGATGATATTACGGCTGATAACGTTTGGTGGGATGGAAATACAAATATTCCTTTTGATTCTGATAAGTTTGACGCTTTATATGATAAAGTAGTTGAGCACTTAAGCAACCGCGAAATTTATGTACGCGATGCTTTTGCTTGTGCAGATGACGCCTACAAAACTAAAATTAGAGCAATTACAGAAACACCTGCTGCTAATTTATTTATCTACAACATGTTTATTCGTCCAACAGAAGAAGAATTAAACAACTTCGGAGATTCTGAATGGACAATTATAAATGCGCCAACTTTTGTTGCTGATGCAGACGAAGATGGTACAAGACAACACAATTTCTCTATCTTAAACTTCAAACGTAAAATCGTTTTGAATGGTGGAACTGGTTACACAGGAGAAATGAAAAAAGGAATTTTCTCTGCTTTAAACTTTATCTTACCGGTATTTAGAAACACATTACCAATGCATTGTTCTGCGAACTCTGGTGAAAACGGAGATACTGCCATGTTCTTTGGGTTATCTGGTACAGGAAAAACAACGTTATCTGCTGATAAAAACAGACGTTTAATTGGGGATGATGAACATGGTTGGACTGAAGACAATACTGTATTCAATTTTGAAGGTGGTTGTTATGCTAAAGTAATCAACTTATCTGCAGAAGGAGAACCAGAAATTTTTGCAGCAATTAAAGAAGGGGCGTTATTAGAAAACTGTAAGTTAGTTCCAGGAACAAACGAAGTTGACTTTACGGATACCTCAATTACAGAAAACACACGTGTTTCTTATCCGATTGATTACATCGAGAATATTGCAGTTCCATCTGTAGGAAAAAATCCTAAAAATATTTTCTTCTTATCATTTGATGCTTTTGGTGTTTTCCCTCCAATCGCTAAATTAAACCCAGATCAAGCAGCTTATTTATTTATCTCAGGATATACTTCAAAAGTGGCTGGTACAGAAGCTGGTGTTACAGAACCACAAACGACATTCTCTACATGTTTTGGTGCGCCATTTATGCCGTTGCACCCAACAAAATATGCTGAAATGTTAAGCGACAAAGTAGAAAAAACTGGCGTTAATGTTTGGTTAATTAACACAGGTTGGAATGGTAAGAAAGAACGTATGTCTTTAAAAGATACTCGTGCAGTGATCAATGCAGCATTAAATGGAGATTTGGATAACGCAGCGTTTAAAAAGGATCCATACTTCGGATTTGAAGTTCCAGTTGCAATAGATGGTGTTTCATCAGAAAAATTAAATCCTGCAACTTCATTTGCAACAGAAGAAGCGTATGAAGAAAATGCGAAAGTATTGGCAGCTAAATTCAAAGAAAACTTCAAAAAGTTCGAAGAATTTGCGAATGCTGATTTATTAGCTGGAGGACCAACAATTTAAGATTAAAATTAAATCATATAAATTCTGGATTGCAATTGTAATCCAGAATTTTATTTTGGAGCAAACTTTAATGTTATAAACGGAGATAAAATCAACCCTAATTGATTCGTTTTTAAAGCGCTGAAATTAACTAAAGAAACCACTTTTTTCTTAAAGCCTTTTTTATCAACATCGCAATAAAAACCGTTTTCTATCGTACAGCTAAAATTATATTTTTTTGCCAATTGATGGTAATCAGACAACGGTAATATACGTTCCATCCAACTACCAAAATCGGGTTCACAACAATTATATTGATCAACATCAACCTGCATCACAGCTTGGTTTTGTCGGTAATATTCCAAAAAATCAATCAAGTCCACATAACGCAAACCACGAGATTTAGTTGCTAATAATTCTAATTCCTTTTCTGTTAATTCTGGACCTATTTTCTTTAGATATTCCTTTCTCTTTGGACAGTACTCTTCAATTTCATCTTTCTCCATTAATTTTCTTAATCTTTTCGCTTTAATGAAATTTTTAGGATTAGAAGCTGTTGTAAATAACATTTTTATTGAAGAATTAAGCTGACTGAAATAATTAAACATTTCATCCAAATCATGAATATGTTCTATTGTATCTGTCGAAATCAAATAATCTACTTTGATATTTCTATCCTTGATAAATTGTAACAATTCTTGATAAGATCCTTCAATATAATAATCGGGACCAAAACCTATTTTTTGACTTATTTTCTGAATTGTTGAAACAGAACTCGGATTAAAATCGCAATAAATCACTTTAAATCCTTTTTGTTTTAAATACAGACTTAAAAAACCATGACCACCACCAAAGTCAACAATGTATTCACCTTTAATAGGTGCAAAATTGATCAGTTTTTGCAAAGAATAATCAAACATTTGAAAGTAATAAAATAACGTAGGCTGCATATTTTCGATATAATCTATATTATATTCATTAATTCCTAAATCCTTAAAATTAATCTGATTTATTAATTTTACTACTGATTTTATTTCTTCTGAACAAAAAGTATTTTGATATTGTTGATAAGCATTCATATTACATTTTCAAATAAAATTCTTTTGTTAAATTAATGTAATCTTCGGTATATTGATGACGTTCGACTTCGATGATTAACTCATTTTCAAGGCATTTCTTGTCATGAAAACTAAATTCTAATAAAACACGTTTGGTTGCAGTAGTTGCATTTCCTTTTACATAGACTGTTTTTGATCGTTTTAAGTTGTTTTGCGAAGCAATTTTACAAAAAGCACCCATTTGATCGTAAGGTATAATAAAACTCGCTAAACCGTCTTGTTGAAGCAATTCAGTCGTTTTTTTGATTAGCTCTTCAAATGTTAAGGTTTCTTGTTGTCGCGCTTGTTTTCGCGCATCAAAATCAACCGTGTCATTTACTATGAAAAATGGTGGATTGCTTACGATCAAGTCATATTTTTGATCTGTAGAATACGCTTGAAGTGATGCATTAAAAACCGTTAATCGCTCAGAAAAAGTTGCAAGTTCAAAATTTTCTTTTGCTTGTATAAAAGCATTTATATCAATTTCGATAGCATCAATTGTTGCATGTGGAAAACGTTGGGCTAACATCAAGGAAATTAATCCTGTTCCAGTGCCAATATCTAATATATTTTCGCCCGTTTCTAAAGTTGACCAAGCGCCAAGCAAAACACCATCTGTGCCAACTTTCATTGCCGTTTTATCTTGAAAAATATCGAATTGTTTAAAACGAAAAGGTTTTCTATTCATTATATGGAATCAATATGTAAAATGTTGTGCCAACAGAAATTTCGGTTTCGAAACGAATGGTTCCATCGTAATCGTCAATAATTTTTTTCACCATTGGCAAACCTATTCCCATTCCACTGTTTTTTGTTGTAAATTTTGGAATAAAAATAGCGTCCTGAGATTCTACTGGAATTCCGTCTCCATTGTCTTGAATGGTGATATGAAGAAAATCTTTAACCAACGCCACATCAACTTTTACTTTTGCTGTTCGAGATTGTGGTATAGACTGAAAAGCATTCTTGGTAATATTGGTGATAATTCGATTCAAATATTGTTTATCAAAACGCATCATGATGATGTTTGGCGAATAATTAAATTCGATAAATTCCATCGGAAATACAAAAAGGGTATTTTTTATAACATCAACAACATCTATTTTTTCGTCTTTACGAGAAGGCATTTTAGCAAAATCAGAAAAGGCTTCAGCTATTGCCGAAATTGTATCAATTTGTTGCAATAAAATATTCCCTGTGCGCATTGTTTTCTCTTCGAGATCAGGATCATTGATATCAAATCTTCTCATGTGATTTTGAATCATTAATCGCATTGGAGTTAATGGATTTTTGACCTCATGAGCCACTTGTCTGGCAAAATCTCTCCACGCTTCTTCACGTTCTTGTTTGGCCAACAAATCGGATTGTTCTTTTAATCGAAATAGCATATCGTTATAGGAGTCGACTAAGACTTTGATCTCGTCATTTCCATCGTAACGAATCGGCATATTATTCACAATTACTTCTGTTTCTCGAATACGATCTGCAAACGACCAAAGTTTATTCAATGTACGTTTAGTTACAAAATAGACGGCTAAAGTTCCGAATAAAAGAATTACACCAAAAGCCAATCCATAACTACCAATTAAGGTAAACATGTCTTGCTGTAAAAAATCTTGGTTGGATTGATAAGGTAAACAAAGAATGGCAATGTTCTCATTGTAATAATTTTTGATATTACTATACGACGAATAGATATCGCTCTCGTCATTTGAATCTTTATTCGTTACAATAAAATCATTTGAATCTTTGAGTTTATCGAGTATCTTTTGCGGTAAAACATCATAAGTTGTCGAAACAGGTTGCGTTGTTAGAATTTTATTTCCACGCAAATCGTAAACCACAATATCTGTTTTGTTGATATCTCCAATGCGAAGAAAACCATCTTCTAATAGGTTATGAATATTATCCTTGGTTGCAATTCCAGGGTAATTATCCATCTCATAATCTATCGCAGCTTCTACTGCTCTTACCTTTCTTTTAAGAATATCTTCGTGATATTGTTTGGTTTGATCATTGAAATGATTAGCAGTAATCAATAAAATTGCGCCTGCTGTAAATAACAAAATCGTTACCATATAAATGATAATACGAACAGGTAGCGATAAGTTATTTTTTCTTGTAATCATTTTTATTTTTGAAATAATCTTTTGACGTATTTTCCTAAGATATCAAATTCTAAATTTAAGGTATCTCCAACTTTCACTTGATTGAGATTTGTAAATTCCCAAGTGTACGGAATAATTGCTACCGAAAATTGACCAACTTTACTATCTACAACGGTTAAACTAATTCCATTTAGACAGATCGAACCTTTTTCTACAGTTACATTTCCAGACGATGCTTCGTCATAGGCTACGGTAACAAAAAAACTTCCGTTTTGATTTTCAATAGAAACTACTTTTCCTGTTTGATCTACATGTCCTTGAACGATATGACCGTCTATGCGACCATTGAATTGCAAACATCGTTCTAAATTGATAAAATCGCCTTCTTTTAAGGTGTTAAAGTTTGTTTTTTGTAGTGTTTCCTCTATAGCTGTGACTTTGTAAAGACCATCTTTAAAATCAACAACTGTTAAACAAACTCCATTGTGTGCTACACTTTGATCTATTTTTAGTTCATCACAAAAATCAGCTTCAATCCATAAATGTAAATTAGATTGATCTTTCTCTGCTTTTACAAGCTTTCCAACTCCTTCAACGATTCCTGTAAACATGATGTTATTTTTGGTGAAAGTAATAATTAATTCTAAAATTATAAAATGAAAAAGGGATGATTTTAAAATATCACCCCTTTAATTATTGATCTAAATATTTATTTTACTCAACTGTAACTGATTTTGCCAAGTTACGAGGCTGATCTACATTTTTACCTAATTTTACAGCAATCCAATAAGATAATAATTGTAATGGAATAGCTGTTAAAATTGGAGAAAACTCTTCTGCCGTTTCTGGGATTACAACATAATCATCTGCCATTGCAGTAACTTGTTCATCGCCTTCGTTTACAATTGCAATTACTTTTGCACTACGAGATTTAATTTCTTGAATGTTAGAAACTACTTTTTCGTAATATCCTTTTTTCGTTGCAATAACAATAACTGGCATATTTTCATCCAACAATGCGATTGGTCCGTGCTTCATTTCTGCTGCAGGATACCCTTCTGCGTGGATGTAAGAAATTTCTTTTAATTTTAATGCACCTTCTAAGGCTGATGGGAAGTTATACCCACGACCTAAATAAATTGCATTTCTATTGTCTTTGTATTTTTCGGCAATTTTATCGATAACGCCTTCGCAATTATCTAAAATTTGTTGCACTAATTCTGGAATACGCTCTAATTCGCGTGTTAACAAGTTGAATTTCTCTGCTGATAATTCACCATTGTGTTTTCCTAATTTTAATGCAATCAATGCTAAAACTGTTAACTGAGCTGTAAAAGCTTTTGTTGAAGCAACACCAATCTCAGGACCTGCGTGTGTATAAGCACCAGCATCTGTAATACGAGCGATAGATGAACCTACAACATTGTTAATTCCGAAGATAAAGGCACCATTTTCTTTTGCTAATTTAAGCGCTGCTAATGTATCTGCCGTTTCTCCTGATTGAGAGATTGCAATTACCACATCATGTTTGTTGATGATTGGATTACGGTAACGGAATTCTGATGCATATTCTACTTCTACAGGAATGCGAGCGAAATCTTCGATCATGTATTCTGCTACTAATCCTGCATGGTAAGACGTTCCACAAGCTACAATAATGATACGTTTGGCATTTAAGAATTTCTCTTGATGATCCCAAATACCTGCCATTTTGATGACACCTTCGTCAACCAATAAACGTCCACGCATTGTATCACGAATAGAACGAGGTTGTTCGTTGATTTCTTTTAACATGAAATGTTCGTACCCTCCTTTTTCGATTGCTTCGATATTTAATTTTAATTCTTGAACATCTAAAGATACCGCTTCATTATTTTTGATTGTACGTACATCAACTGCTTTGTCTAAAGTAATTGTTGCCATGTCTCCGTCTTCTAAATAAACAGCATCTTTCGTGAATTCGATAAACGGAGAAGCGTCAGAAGCTACAAAGAATTCGTTTTCACCAATTCCGATTGCTAATGGAGATCCTAAACGTCCAACAACAATTGTATTTGGTTCTTCTTTGTCTAAAACTGCTATAGCATAAGCTCCAATCACTTCATTAAGCGCTAAACGAACAGCATCTGTTAAATTTAGATTTTGTTCTTCTTGAAATAATTGAATAAAGTTTACTAAAACTTCTGTATCTGTATCACTGTGAAAAACATAACCTTTTTCGATCAACAATTTTTTGATTGATTCATAGTTTTCAATAATTCCATTATGAACTAAAACCAAACGTCCACTGTTTGACATATGCGGATGCGAGTTTACATCGTTTGGAACACCATGTGTAGCCCAACGTGTATGACCAATTCCTAAATGAGGTGTTTTATCTAAATTTGATGATTTTTCTTCTAAATCAGAAACTTTTCCTTTTGTTTTTACTAATTCAAAATCAGTACCAGTAGAAAGGACTAAGCCAGCACTATCGTAACCACGATACTCTAATCTTCTCAATCCATTTATAATAATTGGATACGCTTCGCGATGACCAATATATCCTACAATTCCACACATAATGTTATATAGTATTTTAAGTTAAATTGTTATTTTTTTGAATAATATACTAATAGTTTTAATTTTTTAGCATCATTTTCTGTGTTATTCCCGTGCAATACAATTCTATACGGATTGTATGCTCTATTATTTTGGAATGGGTTTGTACTATTGATAGTTGTCGCATCAGAAACAGAAGTGATAAAATTACCCAATGTAATGTACATTGTTTGGTCTTTAAATTCATTTCCTTTTTCTAACATACTTTTCAGATGTTTTGTGATATCAATTGTATAAAACTCTGTTTCTCCTTTTACTTGAGGATTAAAGTGTACAGAAAGTGGATACGAATTATAAAATTCTAAAACATCTGCATACAATTCATTAACAATTTTGTCCTCTTTTTTGTAGTTATTCCAAGCAGTTATATACGGTGGTTTTGGAAAACCATATGATTCATCTATATAAAATTTCAATTTGGCACCAAGAATAGCAATATCACTTTTCGACATTTCTGTCTTCAATTCATCTAACTGTTGGGTGTTGAATTTTAATTTCGCATAGTTACCACTCATTCCACTCAAAAACAATCTTGCATCACCCTTTATAGAGTCTGGTTGAACTGTTGAATACGTAGAACCTGCTATATTATTTACAATTTGAGAAGCAATTACATTTGAGTTATTCGCTGTACCTGAATTCCACTGATTAGAGAAATCAAAATCATAGGTTGCGTCCAAACGTTCTTTGTATTCTTTATCTGTATCTTTTTTAGGTGTTGGATTTTTGTATGAATAATACATTTTTAAATCCATTTTATTTGGATTAAAATTGATGATAAATCCATCCGTTTCTTCAACAGAAAATTCTAAACCTTTGATGTTTTCACGAATAAATGTTGCATAATCAGAAAGCAATCCTGTTTTAGCATTCTTGATGATTTTTTCGTCAAAATAATCTTTATCTAAAGAGACTTTGTAACCTACTGCTTCTTCCGAAATATTAGTTGTTCCTGTTTTTTGTTTTACAACTTTACTCACCACTGTTTTTCCAATTTTAGCAGTCCCAATCACTCTCGAATTGGCATCTATTGGCGATTCTGAACCATCTAATTTAGAAAAATACTTTGAGTCTCGATATAAAACCGTATTAATGTCTTTAATTTTCAACGTCATCTCCAAATCCTTTTTTCCATACAAGGAATCAACAGCGTATTTTGTTGTAATTTGGATTGTATCTGTATCTTCTGGTTTCTCTCCTGGTTTAGACAAGTTGATTGTGTCCTTAGAAATAGGATCTTTTGTAGAATTGTAATAAACAGGGATGATAAGATTGACAGAATCTACTTTTGGCTCTGTACCAAAATCTTGGTCTCCAATAGAAGTAGGTCTAAATTGCGTATAAAACTTTGATGCAGTCGAGCCAAAAATTGGTTCATTGTACACACCAAAAGCCCCATTTTGCAATACAAATCTATCAGATCGAATCGTATCAAAACTTGCATTAAATGCTAATACATCTAACGATTTCACATTCCCATCAGCTTCTCCTCCAATAACATTGTTATCTAATTCTAATGTTTCGTTTTCACAAGAAACCATTGTTCCCATTCCAATCATCATTGCAACAGATACAGAAAGGACATTCAAAAATTTTTTCATTAATCTCAACGGATTTTAATTAGAGTTCATTACTTCCTCAAGATAAAAGTTGTTGTACACTTCTTTTGCTTGCTCTTTTGAGCAATAATCTAATAGAGGAATATTTTGTTGGTTGATATAGTTTTTGACATCTTCTGGAATTATCTCTTCTCCTCTCGCTACCGCATCTGCGTATTCTAAAGAAGCTTGAATCATTCCTAAATGAGTCGGTTTTTCTAAGTATTGTTTTACTTCCCCTTCTACTTTATCGAAGGCTAATTTATTGATTAATCCATTATCCAATTCTCCATCAAATGCATTGTCAAATAGTGAAACTACTACTTTCGCATCTTGAAAAAATGGATCATCCGAATAATATTTCTTTAGGTACAATGGTACTAAACTTGACATCCATCCCATAACGTGAACTACGTCTGGTTTCCAGTTTAATTTTTTTACTGTCTCTAAAACTCCTTTTGCGAAGAAAATCGAACGCTCATCATTATCAGAAAACAAATCATTTCCTTCTCCATAAACTTCTTTACGTTTAAAATATTCTTCGTTATCGATAAAATACACTTGTAGTCGCTCTCCTGGTACAGATGCTACTTTAATGATTAAGGGTTGATCCAAGTCATTAATAATCATGTTCATACCTGAAAGTCGTATTACTTCATGTAATTGGTGTCTTCTTTCATTAATTGCTCCAAATCTTGGCATAAAGATTCTTACATCTGCGCCATTACTTTGCATGATTTTTGGCAAATCTAATGCTTGAGAAGACATCGGATTTTCAGGAAAATAAGGTACCATTTCTGTTGTTACATACAATATGCGCTTTCCTTCCATAATTTCTACTCTCTTTTCCTAATGAATAATAAGGCACAAATTTACAAAAAAATGTTGATATATTATTTGCTTATAGTAGCTTTGCCGGATATTAGTTTTTTTTTAACAAATCAGTGGAATGGTTGTATTTAACGAAAAGGAAAAATTAACTCCCGTAATCGTCGAGTTAAAAAACCAAAACAAAACCATCGGGTTTATCCCTACAATGGGCGCTTTGCACGAAGGGCACATGTCTTTAGTAAAAGCTTCTAAGGCTCAAAATGACTACACAATTGTAAGTATTTTTGTCAATCCAACACAATTTAATAATCCAGAAGATTTAGCAAAATATCCTCGAACTGAGGAAAGTGACAAGGAATTGTTAATGAAAAATGGTTGTGATTTTGTCTATATGCCAACAGTAGAGGATTTATACGAGTCAAATGAAGGTGCAAAACATTACGATTTCGGAACAATTGACAAAGTCATGGAAGGTTCTTCTCGTCCAGGACATTTTGATGGTGTTGCAACAATTGTTTGCAAATTATTCAAAGCCGTTCAACCAACAAGAGCATATTTTGGAGAAAAAGATTTTCAACAAATTCGTATCATTCAAGAAATGGTAAAACAAGAGAATTTGGATGTCGAAATTGTTCCTATGCCCATTCATCGTGCAGATTCTGGTTTAGCTTTTAGTTCGAGAAATGCTCGTTTATCAACACAACAAACAACAGATGCACCACAAATTTTTTCGATTTTATCTAAAGCTGTTCAACTTAAAAACAACGGAAAAGATGTAGCTGAAGTGAAAGAATTTGTTAAAAATGAATTTGAAAACTCTCCTTTCGAATTAGAATATTTCGAAATCACAGACGAAGAAACATTGTTGTCTATCAACCGTTTTTCTGAAGCAAAACATATTCGAGGGTTTGTTGTTGCCTATGCAGGCGATGTTCGTTTAATTGATAATATTCAATTCTAAAAAAAACTAAAATATTTGTTCCAAATCCATTGAAAAATATTGGAATAGGTTTTGAAATTTATAAGTTCAATGTAACTTTGCAAAATTATGATGGTAGAAGTTTTTCACTCTAAAATACATAGAGTTAAGGTAACAGACGCAAAACTAAACTATATCGGAAGTATCACAATCGATGAAGATTTGATTGATGCTGCAAATATGGTAGTGGGTCAAAAAGTACAAATCGTTGTTCAAGAAAACGGTGAACGATTTGAAACTTATATTATAAAAGGGAAACGTGGAAGTGGCGAAATTTGTTTGAATGGACCTGCTGCGCGCAAAGTACAAGTTGGTGATACGGTAATCATTATTACCTACGCGATGATGGATTTTGAGGAAGCCAAAACATACGAACCAACAATTGTTTTCCCTAACGACAATAATCGTTTAGATTAAGAAATTAATTTTCAAACATTTATATGAAGAGTAAGATGAAACAATCACTCTTCTTAATCATTGCTTCATTGTTAGCACTCTTTTTTGTGGTAATAACAGTGAGGCAAATTGATTTCGAACGAGTTGCAAACGTTTTAAAAGAGACCAATTACTTTTGGATTTTTGCATCAATGGCTATTAGTATCCTCACCTATTGGATACGTGCCGCTCGTTGGAAACTTCTTCTCAAACCAATGGGGTACAATACCCAAACTTCATCTGGTTTTTGGGCAATTGCCTTTGCTTATTTTATGAATTTAACCATTCCGAGAAGTGGCGAAGTTGCACGAGCAACAAGTTTTTATAAAATGGAAAATGTCCCTTTCGAAAAATCATTTGGTACAGTTGTTTTAGAACGCGTTATTGACCTCTTATTTTTAGGCTTATTTTTCGGATTAACACTTATTTTTAATTACGAGACCTTTATGCGTTTTGTAGAATTAGGAAACAAAGAAAAAGCACATCAACCAACAACAGAACCTTCTTTCTTAAAGTATTACATCGCGATTGGAATTGTTCTTTTTGGAATGATGTTAGTTGCCATTTTCTGGAAAAAAATTATCCAATTGAAGTTTTTCGAGAAAATTAAAACATTTCTTTTAGGACTTTGGGAAGGAATCAAATCAATCTCAAAATTAGAAAGAAGAAGTCTATTTATCTTTTATTCTTTTGCTCTTTGGATTTGTTATTTTTTGATGACCTATTTAGTTTTCTTCGCGTTTCCAGATACAGAAAACTTTGGAATTGCAGAAGGTTTATTTCTTTTAATTGCAGGTTCTTTTGGAATGATTTTGCCCGTTTCTGGCGGATTAGCTTATCCTTACGTCATGTCGATCGCATTTTCAGCAGTGTATCTTGCTAAAGGCGGCGATCAGCACGAAGGACGAGCTATTGGCGACTATTTTGGGTTAATACTTTATATAGCTCAAGTTATTTCGATGATTAGTTTTGGATTAATCGCGATTTATAAAATTGCAAAAATTCGTCGAGATTCTACTGTTTAATCATCTCCAAATATTTGGACGCTTGATCTTCTAATATTTCAGTTATTTTATCGTATTTATTTTCTTTTACTAATTTCTCTAACCCGAAATTGTGATAACAATACGTTACATAATCACTGACTTTGTTTTCAGGTATATGTAAACTTTCGATGAAATAATTTTTCGTAAAATAGTTTTCTAACTCTTTGATTTTATCTATTCTTTTAAAATATTGATCTTGTTTTTTATCTTTTTTCTTTTGTCCAGAAATTGTTGCTATCCAATTAGATGGGTCTAACAATCCATTGTTATTCAACATTGAAGAGGCATACGGATCGATCTTCCTGAAACGTAAATTGGGATCAATTCCAAGATTCAATCCTTTATACAAATCATCTACTTTATCGTATTTGAGCTTAATATTATTCTTAAAGTTTTTGTCTAATGTATTAATCCGAGCCTCAGCTAATTCTATTGTTTCAATATTTAAATGAATGGTCAACATTCCTTTTGCTAAAATATCAGCTGTTATTTTGATTGAACGCTCTTTGTAAAAATCGTGCGTAAAAATCAATTCATCTCCAACAGAAGCTTTGATCGAAAACATTCCCTTCGAGTTTGTAAATGCTTTAGCATTAGTCGTTTCGTTGGTAATCAAAATATTCTCAACAATATCTTGTCCCACAATACCATCGTCAATCACCACTTTTCCAGTAATCAAATTGGATTGTGCAAGCGAAAAAATACTGATCAAACTAAAAAATAAGATGTATAAAAATTTATTCATTCTTCGATATTTTTGCTAAATAAATTGGTGCTTGTTCTTCTATGACAAAAAGTATTTCATCAAAATTATTATCCCTTAACAACGTTGGAAAATCAAAATTTGAATAACAATAATCTAAAAACTCATTGATTTTTCCTTCTGGAATCTTCAAATCATTAACAAAATAATAAGTCGTATAAAACCTACGAAGCGCAAGCAATTGATCTTCTTTCACTATTTTTAGTGGAACTGGATTTTTAACACGCTTTTTGGGATTTTTGAAAAGATTCATTATTCCCAATAAATTAACTCCACCAACCTGTTTGATTGTTCGATTGACTATTTCTTCATCATGTTTTAGATTCAATTCAGCTTTAAAATCAAGTGAATTAATTCCCATTTCATCTCCTAATTTTTCTTGAAACGATTTCTCTTTTCCCATATTCCTAAACGCATCTTTATTCAGTTTCTGAATATTCGTTTCAGCCAATTCAATCACTTCTACATTCATGTGAATACTTACAAATCCTTTCGTCATCATAGCTTCAGTAACTTTCAAACTTCGATCTTGAATCCCCAAATGCTTAATGTATAATTCATCATTCAAATTAACATTTATCGAAAATAATCCTTCCGAATTGGCTTTTGCTTTGGCTTTTGTCATTAAATTTTCAACCGTTGCTCCACTCAGATCCATCACTTCATCAGCATCGTCAACCATAATTTTTCCTGTGATTAAGGTTGATTGCGCATAAAGTAAACTACATAAAATGAAAAATAGGTTAAAAAGTAAAGTTCTCATCATTGGCATTCAATTTTCTCTTAAAAATAATCGAGAAAATGATTGTAAATCAATATTTAACTCAACTTTATCTAAAGTAGTTAATTTGTTAAAAAAGTGGACTATCATTAACGTTATTTACTTATTGTATTAAAAAATTTCACAAATAGAACTCCACAGTTTGTCGCGCTAAACCATTATTTTTGTGTAAATTTGAAACTATGGCTAAAACAAAAACTACCTATTTCTGCCAAAACTGTGGCACGCAAACCTCACAATGGATGGGACAATGCAAAAGTTGTGGTGAATGGAATACCATTGTTGAAGAAATTGTTGACAAAGGCGAAGAAAAAAAATCGTGGAAAGATAAATCGGATAAAAAAGAGAAAACTTTTGCACTAAATATTCGAGAAATTAATCCGTTGGGAGAAATCCGTATTTCGACTAAAAACCAAGAATTAGACCGCGTTTTAGGAGGCGGAATTGTTCCTGGGTGATTGCTATTTCGATTACGAAAAGCGTTATAATCACGGACAACGTGGAGGAG